>NZ_CBFFRL010000007.1:0-52417 GCF_965644215.1 Phytobacter sp. V69 | reverse complement strand
AATACAGCTCAGCTAAGGTAAGGCTAATACAGCTAAGGACTCCACTGAACCCCACCGATTAAATCGCACCTTCCTTAGTGCGTTGACTGGGCCAGCGGCGGGTTTCATCTGTTTGGCCGTGTCGATGCAAAATTTTATGCTGAGATATTTTTCTGGCGCATCAAATTGCGCCGAAAAAATGCATGAATTACTGAGCAGGGAGTAATTCGAATGACGAATTGTCATCGTCTTTGCTTATTACAGACAATTTCACCAATTCCCGCCTGTTAACCTCATTTTTCCTCTTTTGGGGTGAGATGAGGTGAATCGTTTGCTAATTGCCTGCCAGATTTTCAGCGGTTATGGTAACTGCCATTCATAATCAGAATGCAGGGACTTCCTGTACTGAACAGAGCGACAAGACGGAAATGCGTTCCGTCGTCAGTCGCCAAACCCAAGCCTGGAGGCAAACCATGGAGATGTTGTCTGGAGCCGAGATGGTCGTCCGATCGCTTATCGATCAGGGCGTGAAGCAAGTATTCGGTTATCCTGGGGGCGCGGTCCTCGATATTTACGATGCGCTACATACAGTAGGTGGAATCGATCATGTCCTGGTGCGCCACGAACAGGCAGCGGTGCATATGGCTGATGGGCTGGCAAGAGCGACCGGGGAAGTCGGTGTTGTACTCGTCACCTCCGGGCCTGGGGCCACGAATGCCATTACCGGGATTGCGACGGCGTATATGGACTCGATTCCGCTGGTTGTCCTTTCCGGTCAGGTGGCGACGTCACTCATCGGTTATGACGCCTTCCAGGAGTGCGACATGGTGGGGATCTCCCGCCCGGTGGTCAAACACAGCTTCCTGGTCAAACAAACCGAAGACATCCCAGGGGTGCTGAAAAAAGCATTCTGGCTGGCTTCCAGCGGTCGTCCTGGACCGGTGGTTGTCGATTTGCCGAAAGACATTCTCAATCCTGCGAATAAACTGCCTTATGTCTGGCCGGATTCGGTGAGCATGCGTTCCTATAATCCGACAACGCATGGACATAAAGGACAAATCAAACGCGCGCTGCAAACGCTGGTGGCGGCGAAACATCCGGTTGTGTATGTGGGTGGCGGTGCGATCACCTCTGCCTGTGAACCGCAATTGAAAACGCTGGCAGAGAAACTGAATCTCCCGGTGGTCTCGTCGCTGATGGGGCTGGGGGCGTTTCCGGCATCGCATCGTCAGGCGCTGGGCATGCTCGGTATGCACGGCACCTATGAAGCCAACATGACGATGCATCATTCGGATGTGATCTTTGCCGTTGGGGTGCGCTTTGATGATCGCACAACCAACAATCTGGCAAAGTACTGCCCGAATGCTACCGTCCTGCATATTGATATTGACCCGACATCGATTTCGAAGACGGTGCAGGCCGATGTGCCGATCGTTGGGGATGCCCGTCTGGTGCTCGAGCAGATGCTGGAGCTGCTGGGACAAGAAGAGTTCCAGCAGCCGCTGGACGACATTCGCGACTGGTGGTTGCAGATCGATCAGTGGCGCGCTCGTGAATGCCTGAAATACGATACGCAAAGCGAGAAGATCAAACCGCAGGCGGTGATCGAAACGATCTGGCGCTTGACGAAAGGGGACGCGTACGTCACCTCTGACGTGGGTCAGCACCAGATGTTCGCCGCGCTCTATTATCCTTTTGATAAACCGCGTCGTTGGATCAACTCTGGTGGCTTGGGCACGATGGGCTTTGGCCTGCCAGCCGCGCTGGGCGTGAAAATGGCGCTCCCGGATGAAACGGTTATTTGTGTCACGGGTGATGGCAGTATCCAGATGAACATTCAGGAACTGTCTACCGCGATGCAGTATGAGCTACCGGTGCTGGTGTTGAACCTGAACAACCGCTATCTGGGCATGGTGAAGCAGTGGCAGGATATGATCTACTCTGGTCGCCATTCACAATCCTATATGCAGTCATTACCTGACTTTGCACGCGTTGCCGAAGCTTATGGCCATGTAGGGATCCAGATCACCTGTCCGGACGAGCTGGAAGCGAAGCTGAATGAAGCGCTCGCGCAGGTGAAGAATAACCGCCTGGTCTTTGTCGATGTGACCGTCGACGGTAGTGAACATGTTTATCCGATGCAGATCCGTGGCGGCGGCATGGATGAAATGTGGTTGAGCAAAACGGAGAGAACCTGATTATGCGCCGGATATTATCTGTTTTACTGGAAAATGAATCGGGCGCGTTATCGCGCGTGATCGGTCTTTTTGCCCAGCGTGGCTACAACATTGAAAGTCTGACGGTGGCACCGACGGATGATCCTACGCTTTCGCGTATGACGATTCAGACGGTTGGTGATGCCAAAGTGCTGGAGCAAATTGAAAAACAACTGCATAAGCTGGTGGACGTTTTGCGCGTCAACGAGCTTGGGCAAGGCGCGTATGTTGAGCGTGAGATCATGCTGGTGAAGGTCCAGGCCAGCGGGTATGGACGTGAAGAGGTCAAACGCAACGCGGAGATCTTCCGTGGGCAGATCATTGATGTCACGCCTTCTATTTATACGGTTCAGCTTGCAGGCACCAGCGATAAGCTCGACGCTTTCCTGGCGACCATTCGCGATGTCGCTAAAATCGTTGAGGTGGCGCGCTCGGGTGTTGTCGGTTTATCACGCGGCGACAAAATCATGCGTTAAGTGTTATGCGTACGTCATTTTCCTGGCCTGGCGTTATCTGCTGGGCTTTTTTTTTGCGAAATCCGCTGGAAGCGAACACAAAAGCTGTTGCCGCAGTGTCTATTCTGCGCTTAGATGTTATGGAATTTAACCTATATCCCTAAAAAGGTTATGGAGTATCTTTTATTTTTTGAGGGGCAATTGTGAAACTGGATGAAATCGCCCGGCTAGCCGGCGTCTCACGTACCACGGCAAGCTATGTCATTAATGGAAAGGCAAAGCAGTATCGTGTCAGCGACAAAACCGTCGAGAAAGTGATGGCGGTCGTACGTGAGCATAATTACCACCCGAATGCGGTGGCGGCTGGGTTGCGAGCGGGACGTACTCGCTCCATTGGGCTGGTTATTCCGGATTTGGAGAATACCAGTTATACGCGTATCGCGAATTATCTGGAACGGCAGGCGCGTCAACGCGGCTACCAGCTGCTGATCGCCTGTTCAGAAGATCAACCTGATAACGAAATGCGCTGTATTGAGCATCTGCTTCAGCGCCAGGTTGACGCCATTATCGTTTCAACATCATTGCCACCGGAGCATCCCTTCTATCAACGTTGGGCTAATGACGCGTTCCCGATTGTCGCACTTGACCGTGCGCTGGATCGTGAACACTTCACCAGTGTTGTCGGTGCCGATCAGGACGACTCGGAAATGCTGGCAGCGGAATTACGCACATTCCCGGCGGAAAAAGTGCTGTATCTGGGGGCTCTGCCCGAGCTTTCCGTGAGTTTTCTGCGTGAGCAAGGTTTCCGTACGGCCTGGAAAGACGATCCACGCGAAGTGGAATACCTTTATGCAAACAGCTATGAGCGCGAAGCTGCTGCACAGTTGTTTGAGAAATGGCTGGAAACACACACCATGCCGCAGGCGCTGTTCACCACCTCTTTTGCGCTGCTGCAAGGCGTGCTGGATGTTACGCTGCGTCGCGATGGTAAGCTGCCGTCTGACCTGGCCATTGCAACTTTCGGCGATCATGAGCTGTTGGATTTCTTACAGTGTCCGGTGCTGGCGGTGGCGCAGCGCCATCGTGATGTCGCCGAACGGGTGCTGGAAATCGTGCTGGCAAGCCTCGACGAACCACGTAAGCCCAAAGCCGGTTTGAGCCGTATTCGTCGCAATCTCTATCGTCGTGGTGTATTAAGCCGCGTTTAACTGTTCAATAAAAGGCAGTCATCACTGCCTTTTTGTTGCGAATGAAAGGCGTTAATTAATTTTATTGCCAATTCAGATAAATCCTTATTTTTAAGGCCGTTAATTTATTTAATTTGCCTTATTTCTCCAAAGACACAATTTAAGGTAATTAAGACGTAACCGAACGTGTCTTCCGTATTACTTTGTTACATCTCCCGAAGTAATCGTTGAAATAACAACCATTTTTCTATTATGGGATTAATGCTTGGGGTTTTTCTGATAGCGCCTGTGGCGCGCAGGCGCTATCTGGCACTGTTATCTGAGTGCAATATGTCTTAAAATGCCGCCCGCGTCGCAAACTGACACTTTATATTTGGTACGCAAAAAAATAAGTGGTTTTTAACGCCCCAATGCATATTCAGTTTTTTTCTTACAAATATTCATGACGTTAATTTGCCTCATTAGTTGAGCGGTATTTCACCAAAGTGGAATGTTACCGCGAATAAGGGATCTTTTGTCCTGGTTAGTCTTTGCACTAGCTTGACAAGCTTTTCCTCCGCTCCGTAAACTCCTTTGGTGGGGATTTGTGGGGTAAAGTGGTGAAATAGGTCACTCAGGGGTGGGGCTGGTATGTTCCGTGGGGCTACATTAGTCAATCTCGACAGCAAAGGCCGGTTAGCCGTGCCGACCCGTTATCGGGATTTGCTGCAGGAGAAAGCTTCCGGTCAGATGGTTTGTACCATCGACATCCGTCACACCTGCCTGCTGCTTTACCCCTTACCCGAATGGGAAATTATTGAGCAAAAATTGTCGCGTCTGTCGAGCATGGATCCGCAGGAGCGCCGAGTACAGCGCCTCTTGTTGGGGCATGCCAGCGAATGTCAGATGGATAACGCAGGGCGCTTATTAATTGCGCCAGTATTGCGGCAACACGCCGGGCTGACCAAAGAAGTGATGCTGGTCGGACAGTTCAATAAATTTGAGCTGTGGGACGAAACGACCTGGTATCAACAGGTCAAGGAAGATATCGACGCTGAGCAAACGGGTACTGAGATCCTTTCAGACCGGTTGCAGGATTTGTCTCTGTAATGATGATGGAAAATTTTAAACACACAACGGTGCTACTGGATGAGGCCGTTAATGGCTTGAACATTCGTCCGGATGGCATATACATTGATGGCACTTTTGGCCGCGGTGGTCACTCACGCCTGATCCTCTCCCACCTGGGAGCGGAAGGACGTCTGCTGGCTATTGACCGTGACCCGGAAGCGATTGCCGTCGCAAAAACCATTGATGATCCCCGCATTTCCATCGTACATGGTCCTTTTTCCGCGTTGGCTGAATACGTTAGCGAGCGCGGCCTTACCGGCAAGATCGACGGGATTCTGCTCGATCTTGGGGTCTCCTCTCCGCAACTTGATGATGCTGAACGCGGTTTTTCCTTTATGCGTGACGGCCCGCTCGACATGCGTATGGATCCGACACGCGGTCAATCTGCTGCGCAGTGGCTACAAACTGCCGATGAAGCTGATATCGCATGGGTCATCAAAACCTTTGGCGAAGAGCGCTTTGGTAAACGTATTGCTCGGGCCATCGTTGAGCGTAACCGCGAAGAACCGATGACCCGCACCAAAGAGCTGGCGTCGGTGGTGGCGGCAGCGATGCCGGTGAAAGACAAATTCAAACATCCCGCGACCCGTACATTCCAGGCGGTGCGCATCTGGGTGAACAGTGAACTGGAGGAGATAGAGCAGGCGCTAAAAAGCTCGATCGACGTGTTGGCCCCGGGAGGGCGGCTGTCGGTAATCAGTTTCCACTCGCTGGAAGACCGCATTGTAAAACGCTTTATGCGTGAGCAAAGTCGTGGTCCGCAGGTTCCGGCAGGGTTACCGATGACCGAAGAGCAACTCAGGAAACTGGGTGGCCGTCAGTTACGAGCACTAGGCAAGTTAATGCCGGGTGAACAAGAAGTGGCTGAGAATCCACGTGCCCGTAGTTCAGTTCTGCGCATTGCAGAGAGGACGAACGCATGATCGGCAGAGTGTCAGAGACCCTAAGCAAAGTTAAAGAGTCGTTAGGAAGCAACGAGCGCCATGCCTTGCCTGGCGTGATCGGCGACGACATCTTGCGATTTGGGAAACTGCCACTCTGTCTGTTCATTTGCATCATCATGACGGCGGTGACGGTTGTCACCACCTCGCATCACACCCGTCTTTTGACGGCCCAGCGTGAACAGCTTGTGCTGGAACGTGATGCACTGGATATCGAATGGCGCAACTTGATCCTTGAAGAAAACGCGCTCGGCGATCATAGCCGGGTTGAGCGGATCGCGACCGAGAAGCTGCAAATGCAGCATGTCGATCCGTCCCAGGAAAACATTGTTGTACAGAAATAAGGAACCACGCGACGCATGAAAGCCGCTGCGGTGAAGACGCCAAAACCGAAACGCCAGGAAGAACAGGCCAGCTTTGTGAGCTGGCGTTTTGCCTTGCTTTGCGGCTGCATTTTGCTGGCGCTGGGCTTTTTGCTGGGTCGCGTTGCGTACTTGCAAATCGTTAACCCCGACATGCTGGTGCGTGAAGGGGATATGCGTTCGCTGCGCGTTCAGGAAGTTGCGACCTCGCGCGGCATGATTACCGATCGTTCTGGTCGTCCACTGGCGGTGAGCGTGCCGGTTAAAGCCATCTGGGCCGATCCCAAAGAGGTGCAGGATGCCGGTGGCGTAACGCTGGACAATCGCTGGAAAGCGTTATCTGACGCGCTAACTATTCCGCTCGATCAGCTTTCATCGCGCATTAATGCCAACCCGAAAGGGCGTTTTATCTATCTGGCGCGCCAGGTAAACCCTGATCTTGGCGAGTACATTAAAAAGCTGAAGCTTCCAGGCATACACCTTCGTGAGGAGTCCCGCCGTTATTATCCTTCCGGCGAAGTAACTGCTCACCTCATCGGTTTTACTAACGTCGACAGCGAAGGTATTGAAGGCGTCGAAAAAAGCTTTGATAAGTGGCTCACCGGCCAGCCAGGTGAACGTGTAGTGCGTAAAGACCGCTATGGCCGTGTGATCGAGGATATCTCCTCCACTGACAGCCAGGCGGCGCATAACCTTGCGCTGAGCATCGACGAGCGTCTGCAGGCGCTGGTCTATCGCGAGCTGAACAATGCGGTGGCGTTCAACAAAGCCGAATCCGGCAGCGCCGTGCTGGTGGATGTGAGCACCGGCGAAGTGCTGGCGATGGCGAACAGCCCCTCATACAACCCGAACAACTTCACCGGTACAGCGAAAGACGCCATGCGTAACCGTGCGATTACCGACGTCTTCGAACCGGGTTCGACGGTGAAACCGATGGTGGTGATGACAGCGCTCCAGCGTGGGGTCGTGACGCCGAACACCGTATTGAACACAATCCCTTACCGAATCAACGGCCACGAGATTAAAGACGTGGCGCGCTACAGCGAATTGACCCTGACCGGGGTACTACAGAAGTCGAGTAACGTTGGTGTTTCTAAACTGGCGTTAGCGATGCCGTCCTCAGCGTTAGTAGATACTTACTCACGTTTTGGGCTAGGAAAGGCGACCAATTTGGGGTTGGTCGGAGAACGCAGTGGCTTATTTCCTCAAAAACAACGGTGGTCTGACATAGAGAGGGCCACCTTCTCTTTCGGCTACGGGCTAATGGTAACGCCGTTACAGTTAGCGCGAGTCTATGCAACCATCGGCAGCTACGGTGTTTACCGTCCGCTGTCGATAACCAAAGTTGATCCACCTGTTCCGGGCGAACGCATCTTCAATGAATCTATCGTACGCAACGTCGTACACATGATGGAGAGCGTGGCGCTGCCGGGCGGCGGCGGTGTGAAAGCGGCGATTAAAGGCTATCGCATCGCGATTAAGACGGGTACGGCGAAAAAGGTGGGGCCGGATGGCCACTACATCAACAAATACATTGCTTATACCGCGGGTGTTGCGCCCGCCAGTAATCCACGCTTTGCGCTGGTGGTCGTGATTAACGATCCACAAGCAGGTAAATACTACGGTGGCGCCGTTTCCGCGCCGGTCTTTGGTGCCATCATGGGCGGCGTTTTACGCACCATGAACATCGAACCGGATGCGCTGACAACGGGCGATAAGAATGAATTCGTAATTAATCAAGGCGAGGGGACAGGTGGCAGATCGTAATTTGCGCGACCTTCTCGCTCCGTGGGTGCCAGGTGCGCCGGAGCGAGCACTGCGAGAAATGACACTCGACAGCCGGGTAGCGGCGTCGGGCGATCTTTTTGTGGCAGTCGTAGGTCATCAGGCGGACGGGCGTCGATATATCCCGCAGGCGATTGCGCAAGGTGTGGCTGCTATTGTTGCCGAGGCGAAAGATGAAGCTTCCGACAGCGAAATTCGCGAGATGCACGGCGTGCCGGTTATCTATCTGAGCCAGTTAAATGAGCGTCTGTCTGCGCTGGCGGGGCGTTTTTATAACGAACCCTCTGAGCAATTGCGCCTGATCAGCGTGACCGGTACGAACGGTAAAACCACCACCACGCAGCTACTGGCGCAATGGAGCCAACTGCTCGGCGAAACCAGCGCGGTGATGGGTACGGTAGGAAATGGCCTGCTGGGTAAAGTTATCCCGTCAGAAAACACCACCGGTTCTGCCGTTGACGTACAGCATGTGATTGCCAGCCTGGCGCAGCAAGGGGCAACCTTCGCCGCGATGGAAGTGTCCTCTCATGGGCTGGTTCAGCACCGCGTGGCGGCGTTGAAATTCGCCGCGTCTGTCTTTACCAACCTGAGCCGCGATCATCTGGATTATCACGGTGACATGGCCAATTATGAAGCGGCCAAATGGCTGCTGTTCTCTGCTCACCATTTCGGTCAGGCCATCGTCAATGCGGACGATGAAGTTGGACGTCGCTGGTTAGCAAAACTTCCGGACGCGGTTGCCGTGTCGATAGAAGACCATATCAATCCGAATTGCCATGGCCGCTGGTTGAAAGCGACCGAGGTGGTGTACCACGACAGCGGTGCCACTGTTCGCTTCACCTCCTCCTGGGGCGAAGGCGAAATTGAAAGCCGCCTGATGGGCGCCTTTAATGTCAGCAACCTGCTGCTGGCGCTGGCGACGCTGCTGGCGCTGGGTTATCCGCTGGCCGATTTGCTCAATACTGCCGCACGTCTGCAGCCGGTTTGTGGGCGTATGGAAGTGTTCAGCGCGCCGGGCAAGCCGACCGTTGTGGTGGATTATGCTCACACCCCGGATGCGCTGGAAAAAGCGCTGCAGGCGGCGCGCCTGCACTGCACCGGCAAACTGTGGTGTGTGTTTGGCTGCGGCGGCGATCGCGACAAAGGCAAACGTCCGCTGATGGGGGCCATTGCCGAGCAGTTTGCGGATATTCCGGTCGTGACTGACGACAACCCGCGTACCGAAGAGCCTCGCGCCATTATCGACGATATTCTGGCGGGGATGCTTGATGCGGGCCGTGCGCATGTGGTTGAAGGCCGCGCAGAAGCGGTGACTAACACCATCATGCAGGCGAGAGAAAATGACGTTGTCCTGTTGGCAGGCAAAGGTCACGAGGACTACCAGATTGTCGGTAGCCACCGCCTGGATTATTCCGACCGCGTCACCGCGGCGCGTCTGCTGGGGGGGATCGCATGATTAGCGTAACGCTTAGCCAGCTCAGCGGCATTTTACAGGGTGAACTGCATGGCGCAGAAGCGACCATTGATGCAGTCACTTCCGACACGCGCAAACTGACTTCAGGTTGCCTGTTTGTGGCGCTGAAAGGTGAACGTTTCGATGCCCACGATTTTGCCGACAAAGCGAAAGAGGGCGGCGCCGGTGCGCTGCTGGTCAGCCGTAAACTGGATATCGATCTGCCGCAACTGGTGGTGAAGGATACCCGTCTCGCGTTTGGTGAACTGGCAGCCTGGGTTCGCCAGCAGGTTACTGCTCGCGTCGTGGCGTTGACTGGATCTTCCGGCAAAACTTCGGTGAAAGAGATGACCGCCGCCATTCTCAGTGAATGTGGCAATACGCTTTATACCGCCGGGAACCTAAATAATGACATCGGCGTGCCGATGACTCTGCTGCGCCTGACGAATGAACATCAGTTTGCGGTGATTGAGCTCGGTGCTAACCATCAGGGCGAAATCGCCTGGACCGTAGGGCTGACCCGTCCGGAAGCGGCGCTGGTTAACAACCTTGCAGCTGCGCACCTTGAAGGTTTTGGTTCTCTTGCCGGAGTCGCGAAGGCCAAAGGCGAGATCTATACCGGTCTGCCGGTTAATGGCATTGCCATCATGAATGCCGATAACAATGACTGGCTGAACTGGCAGAGCACGATTGGTAACCGCAAAGTCTGGCGCTTCTCACCGAATGCCGCTAACAGCGATTTTACCGCGACCAATATTCATGTGACCTCTCATGGCACTGAATTTAGGCTGCAAACGCCGACGGGCGGTATCGATGTCACGCTGCCGCTGCCGGGGCGTCACAATATTGCCAATGCGCTGGCTGCGACCGCGCTGGCAATGGCGGTGGGCGCGACGCATGACGCGGTGAAAAAAGGGCTGGCAAACCTGAAAGCGGTACCGGGGCGTCTGTTCCCGGTGCAACTGGGGGAGAACCAGTTGCTGCTGGATGACAGCTATAACGCGAACGTCGGTTCGATGACGGCGGCGGCGTATGTGTTATCGGAAATGCCGGGCTATCGGGTAATGGTTGTTGGCGACATGGCGGAACTGGGGGATGAGAGCGAGGCGTGCCACATTCAGGTGGGGGAGACGGCGAAAGCCGCGGGTATCGACCGTGTGTTAAGCGTCGGCAAACTCAGTAAAGCCATCAGCGATGCCAGTGGCGTCGGCGAGCATTTTGATGATAAGGCGGCAATGGTTGCGCGTTTAGAGGCGCTGATTGCCGAGAAGCAAATTATTACCATTTTGGTGAAAGGTTCACGTAGTGCCGCCATGGAAGAGGTTGCACGCGCATTACAGGAGAAAAGGGCATGTTAGTTTGGCTGGCCGAACATTTGGTCAAATATTATTCCGGCTTTAACGTCTTCTCCTATTTGACGTTTCGCGCCATCGTCAGCCTGCTGACTGCGCTCTTCATCTCGTTATGGATGGGGCCGCGCATGATTGCCCGTCTGCAAAAACTCTCTTTTGGCCAGGTCGTGCGTAACGACGGTCCGGAGTCGCATTTCAGTAAACGCGG
Organism: Phytobacter sp. V69; assembly: GCF_965644215.1. Lineage (NCBI taxonomy): Bacteria > Pseudomonadati > Pseudomonadota > Gammaproteobacteria > Enterobacterales > Enterobacteriaceae > Phytobacter > Phytobacter sp. V69. The sequence continues at coordinate 41,369 of NZ_CBFFRL010000007.1, read as the reverse complement.
TACGCCGACGATGGGCGGCATCATGATTCTGACGGCGATCGTGGTTTCCGTGCTGCTGTGGGCATATCCGTCCAACCCGTACGTCTGGTGTGTTCTTACCGTACTGGTCGGCTACGGCATCATCGGCTTCGTCGATGACTATCGCAAAGTGGTGCGTAAAGACACGAAAGGCCTGATCGCACGCTGGAAATATTTCTGGATGTCGGTTATCGCGCTGGGCGTCGCCTTTGCGCTGTACCTTGCGGGTAACGATACGCCAGCCACGCAGCTGGTTGTGCCGTTCTTTAAAGATGTCATGCCGCAACTGGGCATTTTCTACATCTTGCTGGCTTACTTCGTGATTGTGGGCACGGGCAATGCGGTCAACCTGACTGATGGCCTTGATGGCTTGGCGATTATGCCAACTGTGTTCGTGGCGGGGGGCTTTGCGCTGGTGGCGTGGGCGACCGGTAACATGAACTTTGCCAGTTACCTGCATATTCCTTATCTGCGCCACGCGGGTGAGCTGGTTATCGTCTGTACGGCGATTGTCGGCGCAGGGCTGGGCTTCCTGTGGTTCAACACCTATCCGGCGCAGGTCTTTATGGGCGACGTCGGTTCGCTGGCGCTCGGCGGCGCGTTAGGCATTATCGCCGTGCTGCTGCGTCAGGAGTTCCTGCTGGTCATTATGGGCGGCGTTTTCGTCGTCGAAACCCTGTCGGTCATTTTGCAGGTTGGGTCGTTTAAATTGCGTGGTCAGCGCATTTTCCGTATGGCGCCGATTCACCATCACTATGAACTGAAAGGCTGGCCGGAACCGCGCGTCATCGTGCGCTTCTGGATTATTTCGCTGATGCTGGTCCTGATTGGCCTGGCAACGCTCAAGGTACGTTAATCATGGCAGATTACCAGGGTAAAACAGTCGTCATTATTGGTCTTGGTCTGACGGGACTCTCGTGCGTGGAGTTTTTCCGCGCGCGCGGCGTTACGCCAAAAGTGATGGATACCCGCGTTTCACCACCGGGGCTGGATAAGCTGCCGGAAGAGGTGGAGCGCTATCTTGGTGGTCTGAATGATGACTGGCTGCTGGCGGCCGATCTGATCGTCGCAAGCCCAGGGATCGCGCTGGCGCACCCTTCACTGAGCGCGGCTGCAGATGCGGGCGTGGAGATCGTCGGCGATATTGAGCTGTTCTGCCGCGAAGCGCAGGCACCGATCGTGGCGATCACCGGATCAAACGGCAAAAGTACGGTCACCACACTGGTGGGCGAAATGGCGAAATCCGCCGGTAAGAGCGTTGGCGTTGGCGGCAATATCGGCCTGCCCGCGCTGATGCTGCTGGAGTCCGCCTGCGATCTCTATGTACTGGAGCTTTCCAGCTTCCAGCTCGAAACCACATCCAGTCTGCAGGCTGCCGCGGCGACGATCCTGAACGTCACCGAAGATCATATGGACCGCTATCCGTTTGGTCTCCAGCAGTACCGCGCAGCGAAACTGCGTGTTTATGAAAACGCGAAAGTGTGTGTGGTGAATGCGGATGATGCCTTGACCATGCCGGTACGCGGTGCGGATGAGCGCTGCGTCAGCTTTGGCGTGGATGTCGGTGATTACCACCTGAATCGCCAGCAGGGCGAAACCTGGCTGCGTGTGCAAGGTGAAAAGGTGCTGAACGTTAAAGAGATGAAGCTTAGCGGTCAGCACAACTATACCAACGCCCTGGCGGCACTGGCCCTGGCAGATGCCGTAGGCTTACCGCGCGCCAGCAGTCTGAAAGCGCTGACCACCTTTACTGGCCTGGCACACCGCTTCCAGCTGGCGCTGGAGCACAACGGCGTGCTCTGGATTAACGATTCCAAAGCCACCAACGTCGGCAGTACCGAAGCGGCGCTGAATGGTCTGCATGTAGACGGCACGCTGCACCTGCTGCTCGGCGGTGACGGCAAATCGGCGGACTTCGCGCCGCTGAAACGCTATCTGGAAGGCAGCAATGTTCGTCTCTATTGCTTTGGCCGTGACGGCGCTGAACTGGCAGCGCTGCGCCCGGAGATTGCCGATCAAACACAGGATATGGAACAGGCGATGCGCCTGATCGCGACGCGCGTGCGGTCGGGCGACATGGTGTTGTTATCGCCTGCTTGCGCCAGTCTCGATCAGTTTAAGAACTTTGAACAGCGTGGTGATGTCTTTACCCGCCTGGCGCAGGAGTTAGGTTGATGCGTTTAAGTCTCCCCCGCCCGAGAATGCCGCGCCTGCCAGGATCTGGGATCCTGAACTGGCTGTTTGGCGCATTAAAAGGCTGGGTGATGGGCTCACGTCAGAAAGACAACGACAGCCTGGTCATGTACGACCGTACGCTGTTCTGGCTGACACTGGGTCTGGCAGCGATCGGTTTCATCATGGTGACATCAGCGTCCATGCCGGTGGGCCAGCGTCTGACCAACGATCCGTTTTTCTTTGCCAAGCGTCATGCGCTCTATCTGTTCCTGGCGTTCTGTTTTGCGATGGTCACGCTCCGTTTGCCGATGGAGTTCTGGCAGCGCTGGAGCTCGGCAATGCTGGTTGCTGCGATTGTCATGCTGTTGGTTGTACTGGTGGTGGGGAGCTCAATCAACGGGGCATCGCGCTGGATTGATCTCGGGGTGATGCGTTTCCAGCCTGCGGAATTTACCAAGCTGTCGCTGTTCTGTTATCTGGCGAACTACCTGGTACGTAAGGTTGATGAGGTGCGCAATAACCTGCGTGGGTTCCTTAAGCCGATGGGCGTCATCATGGTGCTCGCCGTGCTGCTGCTGGCGCAGCCTGACCTTGGTACCGTGGTCGTGCTCTTTATTACGACGCTGGCGATGCTGTTCCTGGCCGGGGCAAAACTGTGGCAGTTCATCGCCATTATCGGTTCCGGTATCGCGGCGGTGATTTTGCTGATTCTGGCCGAGCCATACCGTATTCGTCGTGTGACATCGTTCTGGAATCCCTGGGATGATCCGTTCGGTAGCGGATACCAGTTAACACAGTCGCTGATGGCGTTTGGCCGCGGTGAGCTGTGGGGGCAAGGACTTGGGAACTCGGTGCAAAAGCTGGAATATCTGCCCGAAGCACATACCGACTTCATCTTCGCCATCATCGGCGAAGAACTGGGTTATATCGGTGTGGTACTGGCACTTTTAATGGTATTCTTCGTCGCTTTCCGCGCCATGTCCATCGGACGCAAAGCGCTGGAAATCGATCAGCGGTTCTCTGGTTTCCTGGCCTGCTCTATCGGCATCTGGTTCAGCTTCCAGGCATTGGTTAACGTTGGCGCTGCCGCAGGTATGCTGCCGACCAAAGGGCTGACGCTGCCACTCATCAGTTATGGCGGCTCCAGCTTATTGATTATGTCGACGGCCATCATGCTGTTGTTACGTATTGATTATGAAACGCGTCTGGAAAAAGCCCAGGCGTTTACACGAGGTTCACGATGAGCGGTCAACCGAAGCGGTTAATGGTGATGGCAGGCGGTACCGGCGGGCATGTTTTCCCCGGGCTGGCGGTTGCGCACCATTTAATGGATGAGGGCTGGCAAGTGCGCTGGCTCGGAACCGCCGATCGCATGGAAGCCGACCTGGTACCGAAACACGGTATCGAGATCGATTTCATCCGTATTTCCGGCCTGCGCGGTAAAGGGGTCAAAGCCCTGCTGCTCGCGCCGTTGCGAATTTTTAACGCCTGGCGTCAGGCGCGCGCCATTATGCAGCGATTCAAGCCAGATGTGGTGCTGGGCATGGGCGGTTATGTCTCTGGTCCTGGCGGTTTAGCCGCGTGGTCGCTGGGCATTCCGGTGGTGCTGCATGAGCAAAACGGTATCGCAGGGTTGACCAACAAATGGCTGGCGAAGATCGCTACCAAAGTGATGCAGGCCTTCCCGGGCGCATTCCCGAAAGCGGAAGTGGTGGGAAACCCGGTGCGTGTGGATGTGCTGGCACTGCCGTTACCGCAAGAACGTCTGCCAGGCCGTGAAGGGCCGGTACGGGTTCTGGTGGTTGGCGGTTCGCAGGGCGCGCGCGTACTGAACCAGACCATGCCGCAGGTCGCAGCAAAACTGGGTAGCGCGGTGACCATCTGGCATCAGAGTGGAAAGGGCGCTCAGCAAACGGTTGAGCAGGCCTACGCCGATGCAGGTCAGTCTCAGCATAAAGTGACCGAGTTTATTGATGACATGGCGCAGGCTTATGCCTGGGCGGATGTTGTGGTTTGCCGTTCCGGCGCACTGACGGTGAGCGAAATTGCCGCCGCAGGCCTGCCGGCTCTGTTCGTGCCGTTCCAGCATAAGGATCGGCAGCAGTACTGGAATGCGTTGCCGCTGGAGAAAGCGGGGGCCGCGAAGATTCTGGAACAGCCGCAATTTACGGTCGATGCCGTGGTGGAAACGCTGGCGGGCTGGGATCGTGAAGCATTACTGGAGATGGCCGAGCGCGCACGCGGCGCTGCCATTCCCGATGCCACTGAACGAGTGGCGAACAAAGTGAGTCTTGCAGCACAGGCTTAATACTGGCGACGCCTTTTGCGTCGCGCGAATTTGAAGTGGTAGATGGCGTTTAGAAAATGAATACACAACAACTGGCGAAACTGCGTTCAATCGTGCCCGAGATGCGTCGCGTCCGGCACATTCACTTTGTCGGCATTGGCGGTGCTGGCATGGGGGGTATTGCCGAAGTATTGGCTAACGAAGGCTATCAGATCAGCGGTTCTGATTTGGCCCCGAACCCGGTAACGCAGCAGTTGACGTCGCTTGGCGCGACAATCTATTTCAACCATCGCCCGGAAAACGTCAGCGATGCGAGTGTGGTCGTGGTATCCAGCGCCATTGCCGCGGATAACCCTGAGATCGTCGCTGCTAACGAAGCGCGTATCCCGGTTATTCGCCGTGCTGAAATGCTGGCAGAACTGATGCGCTTTCGTCACGGTATCGCTATCGCCGGTACGCACGGCAAAACGACCACCACAGCAATGGTTGCCAGCATTTATGCCGAAGGCGGGCTGGATCCTACGTTTGTGAATGGCGGTCTGGTGAAAGCGGCCGGTGTGCACGCGCGCCTGGGTAACAGCCGTTATCTGATTGCGGAAGCAGACGAGAGTGATGCGTCATTCCTCCATCTGCAGCCGATGGTGGCAATTGTCACCAATATCGAAGCTGACCATATGGATACCTACCAGGGCGACTTCGAGAATTTAAAAACGACGTTTATCAATTTCCTGCACAACCTGCCGTTCTATGGACGTGCGGTGATGTGCGTGGACGATCCGGTGATTCGTGAGCTGCTGCCGCGCGTTGGCCGTCAGATCACCACCTACGGGTTCAGTCAGGACGCGGATATGCGCATTGAGAACTACCAGCAGAAAGGCGCTCAGGGCCATTTCACCCTGATTCGCCAGGATAAGCCGGAGCTGCAGGTCACGCTGAATGCGCCAGGCCGTCACAATGCGCTCAATGCAGCGGCCGCGGTTGCGGTGGCGACTGAGGAAGGCATTGATGACGAAGATATCCTGAGCGCGCTGGAAAGCTTCCAGGGCACCGGGCGTCGTTTTGACTTCCTGGGCGAGTTCCCGCTGGAGTCCGTTAACGGCAAGACGGGCACCGCCATGCTGGTGGATGATTACGGTCACCACCCGACGGAAGTGGATGCCACCATTAAAGCAGCACGCGCAGGCTGGCCGGATAAAAATCTGGTGATGGTGTTCCAGCCGCACCGCTTTACCCGTACGCGTGACCTGTATGACGATTTCGCCAATGTGCTGACTCAGGTCGATTCGCTGCTGATGCTGGATGTTTACTCCGCAGGCGAAACGCCGATTCCAGGGGCGGACAGCCGTTCCCTGTGCCGCACCATTCGCGGCCGTGGCAAAATCGACCCGATTCTGGTGTCCGATCCGACTCAAACGGCAGCGATGTTGGCACCGGTTCTGACCGGTAATGATTTGATTCTGATCCAGGGTGCAGGCAACGTCGGCAAAATTGCGCGCCAGCTGGCGGAAGTTAAACTCAAGCCGCAAACGCAGGAGGACGAGCGCAATGGCTGAGAAAGTCGCGGTCCTGCTGGGTGGGGTTTCTGCTGAGCGCGAGGTGTCGCTGAATTCCGGCGCTGCGGTGCTCGCGGGTTTACGTGAGGGTGGCATTGATGCGCACCCGGTTGACCCGCGCGATGTGGATGTCACTCGCCTTAAAGAGATGGGCTTCGACAAAGCATTCATTGCGCTTCACGGGCGTGGTGGTGAAGACGGTACGTTGCAGGGATTGCTGGAGCTGACGGGCGTGCCGTATACCGGCAGCGGCGTGATGGCGTCGGCAATCTCGATGGATAAATTGCGCAGTAAGTTGCTCTGGCAAGGTGCAGGGTTGCCTGTTGCCCCGTGGGTTGCTTTAACGCGTGGCGAATTTGAATCCGGGCTTAATAACGACGTTGTTGCGCGCATTGCTGAGTTAGGTTTACCGGTTATCGTCAAACCGAGTCGCGAAGGTTCAAGCGTCGGTATGTCGAAAGTGGACGCATCTGGTGCATTGACGGCTGCGTTAGCGCTTGCCTTTCAACATGATGATGAAGTTCTTATCGAAAAATGGCTAAGTGGGCCTGAATTCACAGTTGGCATGCTCGGAGAAGAAATTTTACCGTCAATTCGCATTCAGCCCGCTGGAACCTTCTATGATTATGAGGCGAAGTATCTGTCTGATGAGACAAAATATTTCTGCCCGTCAGGTCTGGAAGTGGAAAATGAGGCCAATTTGCAAAACCTAGTACTGAAAGCCTGGCGTGCGCTGGGATGTCGGGGCTGGGGACGCATTGACGCCATGCTGGACAGTGATGGCCAGTTTTATTTGCTGGAAGCCAATACCGCGCCAGGTATGACGAGTCATAGCCTAGTACCGATGGCAGCGCGGCAGGCGGGGTTAACGTTCTCGCAGTTGGTCGTGCAAATTCTGGAATTGGCGGAGTGATATGTCTCAGGCTGCGCTGAACACGAGAAATCGCGATGTCGAGCAGGTCCCTTCCTCCCGTCGCAATAATGGAACGCGTCTTGCAGGAATCGTGTTCCTGCTGGCGGTGCTGTGTACCGTGTTGGCAAGCAGCTGGGTAGTCCTGGGCTGGATGGAAGATGCGCAACGTTTACCGTTGTCGAAGCTGGTGCTGACAGGCGATCGTCATTACACCCGCAACGATGATATTCGCCAGTCAATTCTGGCGCTCGGCGCACCCGGCACGTTTATGACGCAGGACGTCAATATTATCCAGAGCCAGATTGAACGGTTGCCCTGGATAAAGCAGGCCAGTGTCAGAAAGCAATGGCCTGATGAATTGAAGATTCATCTGGTTGAATATGTGCCCATAGCACGTTGGAATGATCAGCATATGATGGACATGGACGGTAATTCGTTCAGCGTTCCGGCAGATCGTACCAGCAAGCAGGTTTTACCCATGCTGTATGGCCCGGAAGGAAGTGAGAGCGAAGTTTTACAGGGCTTCCATGACATGGGACAGGTGCTGGCGAAGGATAAATTCACGTTGAAAGAGGCAGCGATGACTGCCCGGCGGTCGTGGCAGGTGACGCTGAGCAACGATATTAAGCTCAATCTCGGCCGTGGCGATACGATGAAACGTCTGGCGCGCTTTGTTGAACTGTACCCGGTTCTGCAACAGCAGGCGCTGGCCGATCACAAAGACATTAGCTACGTGGATTTACGCTATGACTCTGGCGCGGCGGTTGGTTGGAAACCAGCCCCAGTTCAGGACCCTAATCAGCAACAGAATCAGGCACAGGCAGAACAATAATGATCAAGGCGACGGACAGAAAACTGGTAGTAGGACTGGAGATTGGCACCGCGAAGGTAGCCGCTTTGGTAGGGGAAGTTCTGCCCGACGGTATGGTCAATATCATCGGCGTCGGTAGTTGCCCGTCCCGTGGTATGGATAAAGGCGGCGTTAACGACCTGGAATCCGTGGTGAAATGCGTTCAGCGCTCCATTGATCAGGCCGAACTGATGGCCGATTGCCAGATCTCTTCTGTTTATCTGGCACTGTCGGGTAAACACATTAGCTGCCAGAATGAAATTGGTATGGTGCCGATTTCAGAAGAAGAAGTGACGCAGGAAGATGTGGAGAATGTGGTGCACACGGCGAAATCGGTGCGTGTGCGTGATGAACACCGCGTTCTGCATGTTATTCCTCAGGAATATGCTATTGATTACCAGGAAGGCATTAAAAACCCGGTGGGGCTTTCTGGTGTGCGTATGCAGGCGAAAGTGCATCTGATCACCTGTCATAACGACATGGCGAAAAACATTGTTAAAGCGGTGGAACGTTGCGGTCTGAAAGTTGACCAACTTATTTTCGCCGGGCTGGCGTCCAGTTATTCCGTATTGACGGAAGATGAACGTGAGCTGGGTGTCTGCGTTGTCGACATCGGCGGTGGTACAATGGATATGGCCGTCTATACAGGCGGAGCGCTGCGCCACACGAAAGTGATCCCGTATGCAGGGAATGTGGTAACCAGCGATATCGCGTATGCGTTCGGTACGCCGCCAAGCGATGCAGAAGCCATTAAAGTGCGCCATGGTTGTGCGCTCGGCTCCATCGTCGGTAAAGATGAGAGCGTTGAAGTGCCGAGCGTGGGCGGACGTCCGCCGCGCAGCCTGCAGCGTCAGACGCTGGCAGACGTGATTGAGCCGCGTTATACCGAGTTGCTCAATCTGGTGAATGATGAGATTTTGCAGTTACAAGAGCAGCTTCGCCAGCAAGGGGTGAAACATCATCTGGCGGCGGGGATTGTATTAACGGGCGGGGCAGCGCAAATTGAAGGTTTGGCAGCCTGCGCCCAGCGCGTGTTCCATACGCAAGTGCGTATTGGCGCGCCGCTCAATATTACCGGTTTAACGGATTACGCCCAGGAGCCGTACTATTCAACGGCAGTGGGATTGCTGCACTACGGGAAAGAAACCCATTTAAGTGGTGAAGCAGAAGTGGAAAAACGCGTATCAGTCGGCTCGTGGTTTAAGCGAATCAACAGCTGGCTACGTAAAGAATTTTAATTTTTCAGAGACCGGGGCACATTAACGGTCTCAGGCGACAGGCACAAAACGGAGAGAAATTATGTTTGAACCTATGGAACTGACCAACGACGCGGTGATTAAAGTCATCGGCGTCGGTGGCGGCGGCGGTAATGCCGTTGAACACATGGTGCGCGAGCGCATTGAGGGTGTTGAATTCTTCGCAGTGAATACCGACGCGCAGGCGTTGCGTAAGACTGCGGTGGGTCAGACCATTCAGATCGGCGGTGGTATCACCAAAGGTCTGGGCGCTGGGGCTAACCCGGAAGTCGGTCGTAATGCGGCTGAAGAAGACCGTGAAGCACTGCGCGCTGCGCTGGATGGTGCGGATATGGTCTTTATCGCAGCGGGTATGGGTGGCGGCACCGGCACGGGTGCGGCACCGGTCGTTGCGGAAGTGGCTAAAGATTTGGGTATCCTGACGGTTGCTGTTGTGACTAAGCCTTTCAATTTTGAAGGCAAGAAGCGCATGGCATTCGCTGAGCAGGGTATCGCCGAGCTGTCCAAACATGTGGACTCTCTGATTACTATCCCGAACGACAAACTGCTGAAAGTTCTCGGCCGCGGTATTTCTCTGCTGGATGCATTCGGTGCGGCGAACGACGTACTGAAAGGCGCGGTGCAGGGTATTGCCGAACTGATTACCCGTCCGGGCCTGATGAACGTCGACTTTGCTGACGTGCGTACCGTGATGTCCGAAATGGGTTATGCCATGATGGGCTCGGGTGTTGCGAAAGGCGAAGACCGCGCAGAAGAAGCCGCAGAAATGGCGATCTCTTCTCCGCTGCTGGAAGATATCGATCTGTCCGGTGCGCGTGGCGTGTTGGTTAACATCACCGCGGGCTTCGACCTGCGCCTGGATGAGTTCGAAACCGTGGGTAACACCATTCGTGCATTCGCATCTGATAACGCTACAGTTGTTATCGGTACCTCGCTGGATCCGGACATGAATGATGAGCTGCGCGTAACTGTTGTGGCAACCGGTATTGGTATGGACAAACGTCCTGAAATCACGCTGGTGACCAACAAACAGCAGCAACAACCAGTGATGGATCGCTACCAGCAGCACGGTTTGCCGACAATGCAACAGGAGCAGAAACCGCAGTCCAAAGTGGTCAACGACAATACGCCGCAGACTACCAAGGAACCGGATTATCTGGATATTCCAGCGTTTTTGCGTAAGCAAGCTGATTAAGAATCCGCTGGAATTTGGGCATCTTCGCTCTTTGTGCTAAACTGCCCCACCGATTGTGTAGTACACTTCGGTTGGATGGGTAATTAGGCGAGATTATACGATGATCAAACAAAGGACACTTAAACGTATCGTTCAGGCGACTGGCGTCGGTTTACATACCGGCAAGAAAGTCACACTGACGTTGCGCCCTGCGCCGGCCAATACCGGGGTCATCTATCGTCGCACTGACTTGAATCCACCGGTAGATTTCCCGGCTGATGCCAAATCTGTGCGTGATACAATGCTCTGTACGTGTCTGGTGAACGAGCATGACGTGCGGATTTCAACCGTAGAGCATCTAAACGCTGCTCTGGCTGGTTTGGGGATCGACAACATTATTGTTGAAGTCGATGCGCCGGAAATCCCGATTATGGACGGCAGTGCTGCACCGTTCGTTTATCTTCTGCTGGATGCAGGCATCGAAGAACTGCGCAGTGCGAAGAAATTCGTGCGAATCAAAGAGACGGTCCGTGTTGAAGACGGCGATAAGTGGGCAGAGTTCAAACCGTTCAACGGTTTCTCGCTCGACTTTACCATCGACTTTAACCACCCGGCGATTGATGCCAGCACCCAGCGTTACGCGATGAACTTCTCTGCCGACGCATTTATGCGCCAGATTAGCCGCGCGCGTACCTTCGGTTTCATGCGTGATATCGAATATCTGCAGTCCCGTGGTTTGTGCTTGGGCGGCAGCTTCGATTGTGCCATCGTTGTTGACGATTATCGCGTACTGAACGAAGACGGTCTGCGTTTTGAGGATGAATTCGTTCGTCACAAAATGCTCGACGCGATTGGTGACTTGTTCATGTGTGGTCACAATATCATCGGTGCGTTTACCGCGTTTAAATCCGGTCATGCACTGAACAACAAACTGTTGCAGGCAGTCCTGGCAAAACAGGAAGCTTGGGAATATGTGACCTTCGAAGACGATGCTGAACTGCCGCTGGCGTTCAAAGCACCGTCGATGGTTCTGGCGTAATACCAGACAACAAGTAAGACGCAAATTCGACTGGTTCACCTGGCACACTCTCTCCTGCCAGGGGTGCCAGTCGATTTTTATTTAAAAATCTGTCCTTTTGCCCCGCTTCGGTTCATGAAGATCTTTTTTATCATTCAATGAGTGCGATTGCTGCTTTCCTGGCCGTTTTTATTCCCCTGAGCGCCTGATAATCGCTGCCCTCCTGCTGCATTAATGGTAATATCTTTGCGCAAAATAACGCATACCGAAGTAAAAAACGGGCAATAGTGATTTTTTGGTGGACTGAGTGAGCGGAATTCTGACGCGCTGGCGACAACTTGGCAGACGTTATTTCTGGCCGCATCTCTTATTAGGGATGGTCGCGGCAAGCTTCGGCATGCCTGCGCTCAGCAGCAGTAATCACACTGAACCTGCTAAAGAAACGACTCGCAAGCTTGAAGGCGCGGGTAGCGTCAACTTCACCAACCTCGCGCTGCTCGAAGGGACTCGTCGTCCAAACTTCACCGTTGATTACTGGCACCAGCATGCCATTCGTACCGTTATTCGACATCTCTCTTTCGCGATGGCGCCGCAGGCGTTACCCGTCGTGGAAGAACCGATGCCTCTGCAGGCACATCATCTCGCTCTGCTGGATACGCTCAGCGCGCTGCTGACCCAGGAACAGAGGCCGTCGGCGCTTGTTAGCCAGACATTCGATACTGATTTCCCCACCCACTCCGCATTTAGCGTCCGGGCCTGGATTAGCCAGGTTCATGGCATTCGCGCCGGACCTCAACGCCTTAGCTGAAAAATTTATCCTTCAACTAATTTTGTGACTCCGCAGAGCGGGGCGTTTGAGATTTTATTATGCTTATCAAATTATTAACAAAAGTATTCGGTAGTCGTAACGATCGTACACTGCGTCGTATGCGCAAAGCGGTTGGCCTCATCAATACGATGGAGCCAGAAATGGAAAAGCTGTCAGACGACGAGTTGAAAGCAAAAACGGCTGAGTTCCGTGGTCGTCTTGAAAAAGGCGAAACGGTTGAAAGCCTGATCCCGGAAGCATTTGCCGTGGTGCGCGAAGCCAGTAAACGTGTCTTCGGTATGCGCCACTTCGACGTCCAGTTGCTTGGCGGCATGGTGTTGAACGAACGTTGCATCGCAGAAATGCGTACCGGTGAAGGTAAAACCCTGACCGCAACACTGCCTGCGTATCTGAACGCACTGAGCGGCAAAGGTGTTCACGTAGTTACCGTGAACGACTATCTGGCGCAGCGTGACGCCGAAAACAACCGCCCACTGTTCGAATTCCTGGGCATGACCGTCGGGATCAACCTGCCGGGGATGCCGTCTGTGGCGAAGCGCGAAGCTTACGCTGCAGATATCACCTACGGAACTAACAATGAATACGGTTTTGACTACCTGCGTGACAACATGGCGTTTAGCCCGGAGGAACGCGTACAGCGCAAACTGCACTATGCGCTGGTGGATGAGGTGGACTCCATCCTCATCGATGAAGCTCGTACACCGCTGATCATCTCCGGTCCGGCTGAAGACAGTTCTGAAATGTACAAAAAGGTGAACAAAATCATCCCGCACCTGGTTCGCCAGGAGAAAGAAGACTCTGATACCTTCCAGGGTGAAGGGCACTTCTCAGTGGATGAAAAAGCGCGCCAGGTTAACCTGACCGAACGTGGTCTGGTGCTGATTGAAGAGCTGCTGGTTAACGAAGGCATTATGGACGAAGGCGAGTCCCTGTATTCTCCGGCCAACATCATGCTGATGCACCACGTTACCGCTGCACTGCGTGCGCACGCGTTGTTTACCCGTGACGTGGATTACATCGTTAAAGACGGTGAAGTTATCATTGTTGATGAGCACACCGGTCGTACCATGCAGGGTCGTCGCTGGTCTGATGGTCTGCACCAGGCTGTGGAAGCCAAAGAAGGTGTGGAAATTCAGAATGAAAACCAGACGCTGGCTTCTATCACCTTCCAGAACTACTTCCGTCTGTACGAGAAACTGGCGGGGATGACCGGTACTGCGGATACCGAAGCATTCGAATTTAGCTCGATCTACAAGCTCGATACCGTAGTGGTACCGACTAACCGCCCGATGATCCGTAAAGATATGCCGGATCTGGTCTACATGACCGAAGCGGAAAAAATTCAGGCCATTATCGAAGATATTCGTGAGCGTACCGCCGCAGGCCAGCCGGTTCTGGTGGGTACGATCTCCATTGAGAAATCCGAAGTGGTTTCGAATGAGCTGACGAAAGCAGGTATCAAACACAACGTACTGAACGCGAAGTTCCATGCCAAAGAAGCCGACATCGTTGCCCAGGCGGGTTATACCGCGGCGGTCACCATCGCGACCAACATGGCTGGTCGTGGTACCGATATCGTGTTAGGTGGTAGCTGGCAGTCAGAAGTCGCTGAGCTGACCGACCCAACGCCGGAACAGATTGCTCAGATCAAAGCCGACTGGCAGGTACGTCACGATGCGGTACTGGCTGCGGGTGGCCTGCACATCATTGGTACCGAGCGTCACGAATCTCGCCGTATCGATAACCAACTGCGTGGCCGTTCTGGTCGCCAGGGTGACCCGGGTTCTTCCCGTTTCTACCTGTCTATGGAAGATGCGCTGATGCGTATTTTCGCCTCGGATCGTGTTTCGAATATGATGCGTAAGCTGGGTATGAAACCGGGCGAAGCGATTGAGCACCCGTGGGTGACCAAGGCGATTGCCAACGCGCAGCGTAAAGTGGAAAGCCGTAACTTCGATATTCGTAAACAGCTGCTGGAATACGATGACGTAGCGAACGATCAGCGTCGCGCAATCTACACTCAGCGTAACGAACTGCTGGATGTGTCCGATGTGAGCGAGACCATCAACAGCATTCGTGAAGACGTGTTCAAGGCGACCATCGATGCCCATATTCCGCCGCAGTCGCTGGAAGAAATGTGGGATGTTCCTGGCCTGCAGGAACGCCTGAAAAATGATTTCGACCTTGAGCTGCCGATTGCTGACTGGCTGGATAAAGAGCCGGAACTGCACGAAGAAACTCTGCGTGAACGTATCCTGACTCAGGCTGTTGAAGTCTATGGCCGTAAGGAAGAAGTTGTTGGCGCGGAAATGATGCGTCACTTCGAAAAAGGCGTCATGCTGCAAACGCTGGATTCACTGTGGAAAGAACACCTGGCGGCGATGGACTATCTGCGTCAGGGGATCCATCTGCGTGGCTATGCGCAAAAAGATCCGAAGCAAGAGTACAAACGTGAATCTTTCTCTATGTTTGCGGCGATGCTGGAATCACTGAAATATGAGGTGATCAGCACCCTGAGCAAAGTTCAGGTGCGCATGCCGGAAGAAGTTGAAGCGATGGAACAGCAGCGTCGCGAAGAAGCAGAACGTCTGGCGCAGATGCAGCAGCTTAGCCACCGCGATGACGAATCTGAGGCGGCGGCAGCGCTGGCAGCACAGACTGGCGATCGTAAAGTGGGTCGTAATGCCCCTTGCCCGTGTGGGTCAGGTAAAAAATACAAACAGTGCCATGGCCGTCTGAGCTAAGCTAAGGTACGAATAAATAAAGAAAGGCGCAGATATCTGCGCCTTTTTTATGGAGTAACGACAATGAAAATACTGCAAATCGCCGTCGGGATCATTCGCAACCCACAGGGAGAAATCTTTATTACCCAGCGCGCAGCCGATGCGCATATGGCGAATAAGTGGGAGTTTCCTGGCGGTAAAATTGAAGAAGGCGAAACGCCGGAACAGGCCGTCGCTCGTGAGCTACATGAAGAGGTCGGCATTAACGCCGGTTCGACCACGCTGTTCGACAAACTGGAATATCACTTCCCGGATCGTCACATCACGCTCTGGTTTTATCTTGTTGAGCAGTGGGAAGGGGAGCCCTGGGGGAAAGAGGGACAACCTGGGCGCTGGATCCACCAGACTCAGCTGGTGGCAGATGAATTCCCGCCGGCCAATGAGCCGGTCATCTCAAAACTGGCGAACGCCTGATTAAGTCACGAGTGGCGGGTTTCCCCGCCACCGTACTATTTACTGCTGCTCTTCACTCCAGTCGTCACTGTCGGAAAGGTCTCCCGCGCTCGGGATGCGTTTTTCCTCTGCGGCCCATTCACCCAGGTCTATAAGCTGGCAGCGTTTTGAACAGAACGGACGAAACGGGCTGGTTTCGTTCCATATCACGCTTTTGCCGCAGGTCGGGCAATTAACACGGGTTGCGTCTGACATCATCTCTCCTTAACAACACGCCAGTTCGAAATCCAGACGTTCCGGAACGATGCCATTCTCGCTGTCGAGTGGCAGGAAGCGGATCGCAAAACGACTTTTATGCCCCGAAATTTGTGGGAATAACTGGCTGTCTAAATCCAGGTGCAGGCGAAGCAGGTCGGCATCTTCGCCGTTACCCTGGTAAAAACCATTCAGGCTGGTTTGCTTACGGAACGGGGCTGAATTACGGATCAAATCCAGAATCAGCGACAACGTATGGTTGAGCGGCGTCAGGCTGGACAGCCAGATATCTACCTGCTCGTCGCGTTGAGCCTGCGGCAAATGCAGCCAGACATGCAGAGTGGGTAAATCAAAGCTGCAGCAACCGCTAGGTATGCTCAGGCGCTGGCGTACCAGGCCAATTAAGCGGTCTTCGCGCAGAAGCTGGCCAATGCGAGGTGCCGCCATCAGCATGCTGCTGGTCTCTTTTAACTGCTGGCGAATAGCGTCGAAACGTCCCTGATCAACGCCAGGCACTTCGGCCCAGGCTTTCAATTTACGCTGCTGGCGTTCCAGCTCTTTAAGCAATTCGGTGCGCGTATCGCCGCGCTCGAAAATATCCAGCAGCTCACCGGCATTGCGGAAGAAATGCAGAGCATCTGCATGATCGCCAAGGGGAAGTCGGGCGGTCAGCTGCTGGAGCAGGAATTCAATACGCAGCCAGGTGCGCATCTTTTCATTGAGCGGGTGTTCAAATAGGACGTGGGTCTGCATTAAGGATTTTCCTGTGATACTGCCTGCGATGCGTAGCTCAGATAAACGGCATGCAGGCGGGCAACATCCGATGCAATTGCATCTGGTGCGCCATTATTGTCAATAACATCATCCGCAACGGCCAGGCGTGCTTCGCGTGTCGCTTGCGCCGCCAGAATATGCTCAGCATTTTCGCGGCTTACGCCGTCACGCTGCATCGTTCGCAAAATCTGTGTCTCCGGAGAGACGTCAATAACCAATACCCGATCGGCTTTACTCTGCAATTGGTTTTCAACCAATAAAGGAACAACCCACAACACATAGGGTGAGGTAGCCCCGGCGATTTGCCGCTGGGTTTGCTGATGTATTAATGGATGCAGCAAACCATTGAGCCAGATTTTCTCGGCTGGAGATGCAAAAATACGTTCGCGTAATAAGCGACGATTCAGTGCCCCCTCAGGTGTGAGGATGTCTGAACCAAAATGTTCCGCGATGGTATGCAATGCAGGAGATCCCGGCTCCACAACCTGACGGGCAATAATATCCGCATCGACAATATCAACACCAAAACGGGCGAATGCATCTGCGACCGTGCTTTTGCCGCTACCAATACCTCCGGTTAAAGCGACCGTATACCCCATAGCGCCTGATCTCAAAAAGTCGGTAAGAAAAAATCATAACCCACACGTTTTCAATTTTGCCCGTTTGCTTTTGCTAACGTCTTCAGTAAGCGAAACGCGTAAAAATGAGTATGCATTTATAAGTTGAATCAATAGGTTGTAATTTGAGCAAGAATAACTTACGTAAATGCGGCTAATCTTGCCCTTTCACCAAGTAAATTTATAGGATTGTAGCGTAAAAAAAGAGAATTTCGCAGTCTTGCGGAGTCCTGATTAGTGCGTATGATAGCTTCACTGGAGTTGTGTGTTTGCAAGTCTGCGTTGTTCGCCATTAACCCCAGGAATCCGCACATGCGTATTGAAGAAGATCTGAAATTAGGCTTTAAAGACGTTCTTATCCGCCCTAAACGCTCTACCCTCAAAAGCCGTTCCGATGTTGAGCTGGAACGCGAGTTTACCTTTAAGCATTCAGGACAGGCCTGGTCTGGCGTACCGGTAATTGCTGCCAATATGGACACCGTTGGTACTTTTGCCATGGCGAAAGCGCTGGCTTCGTTTGATATTCTGACTGCGGTACATAAACATTATTCCGTTGAAGACTGGAAAGCATTTGTTCAGCGCGAATCTGACGATGTATTGCGCCACGTAATGGTCTCAACAGGCACCTCAGATGCCGACTTCGAAAAGACCAGACAAATTCTGGCGCTGCATTCCCAACTGAATTTCGTATGCATTGACGTTGCGAATGGTTATTCCGAGCACTTCGTGCAGTTCGTGTCGAAAGCACGCGAAGCCTGGCCGAACAAAACGATCTGCGCAGGCAACGTCGTGACCGGCGAAATGTGTGAAGAGCTGATTCTCTCCGGCGCGGATATCGTGAAAGTCGGTATCGGTCCTGGGTCAGTATGCACCACCCGTGTTAAAACCGGTGTTGGTTATCCACAGCTGTCTGCCGTTATTGAATGTGCCGACGCGGCGCATGGTCTGGGTGGACAAATCGTCAGCGATGGTGGCTGCACTGTGCCTGGCGACGTGGCGAAAGCCTTCGGCGGTGGCGCAGACTTCGTTATGCTTGGCGGTATGTTGGCAGGGCACGAAGAGAGCGGCGGTACTGTCGTTGAAGAGAATGGCGAAAAATTCATGCTGTTCTACGGGATGAGTTCTGAGTCGGCAATGACCCGTCACGTTGGTGGCGTGGCGCAGTACCGTGCTGCAGAAGGCAAAACCGTTAAGCTGACGCTTCGCGGGCCGGTCGAAAACACCGCGCGTGACATTCTCGGTGGCTTGCGTTCAGCCTGTACTTATGTCGGTGCATCTCGCCTGAAAGAGTTGACCAAACGCACGACCTTTATCCGCGTGCAGGAACAAGAAAACCGCGTGTTCAATAGCCTCTAATCGGTTTGCAGGCGCAGTTCGCTGCGCCTATTTTATCCCACGCCACTCATGGCATCCCCCAGATGGAAAATCGGCAGGTACATAGCAACGATCAGCGTGCCGACAATAATGCCCGTTACGACTAGCAGTAAAGGTTCAAGCATCGACGCCAGTCCGTCGGCCTGATGCTGCGTGCGTTCGCTGTGATGGTTCGCCAGGTTGAGTAACATGTTGTCCAGCGCACCCGACGCTTCCCCCGTACTGACCAGCTGAATACATAACGGCGTAAAAATCCCTCTGGCGCTGAGTGCGGCTGAAATCGGCTGGCCCTGCGTAATGTCCTGATGTATCGCCTCAACAATGTCCCGCCACCACGGGCACGTCAGCGTTTCTTTCACACTTTCCAGCCCTTGTAAGAAGGTGATCCCCGCGCGCTGCGTCAGCGATAATACGGTAAAAATTTGGCTGAGTTTCTGCCCAAGCACAAGCGGCCCCATCAATGGACACGCGAGCAGGATACGCTGCTGATAACGCAGCCAGCCCGGATGTTTCTGCAAGCGGCCAAGCAGAAGAGCAAGACCCAGACAACCGATGATTAACGGGATGCTGCCCTGTTGCAGGATATCCGCACACGCAAGCACCCCACGCGTGAGCGCAGGCAATGGCGTATTAAATGTCTGGTAAATGGTGGCGAATTCCGGGAGCACGAAGTAGATCATTGCCAGCACCAAGATGAATGCCAGCATCAGGACGATAAGCGGATAGCGCAGCGCTTTTTTCACTTTCCGCGCCAGGGCAAGCTGCGTTTTTTGCTGACTGGCGAGCTTAAAGCAGCACTCATCGAGTTTCCCCGTGAGCTCGCCGGTCCGTATCATCGCCAGGTAAAGTGGCGGGAAGACTTCGGGCCAGCGCGATAGCGCACCAGAGAATGTCTCACCCTGCGCCAGATTTTCCGCCAGTGTGTGTAATAGCGCCTGCCATTGAGCTGAAGGCAGCTGTTTTGCCAGTAGTTGCAGGCCATCAGGCAGCGTCAGCCCTGCCTGCAGCAATGTGGCAAGCTGGTGAATGATTTCGCTACTGTGTTCGCCGCGCCACTGAGCCTGACGTACCGGACGACGTCGAAGCGAGAGTGGGTGAATGCACCGTTGTTGCAAAGTGAACAGCACCTCGCTGCGCCGTTCTGCCCAGTGAATGCCCTCGTGCTGTTCACCGTTATCGTCCAGTCCGGACCATTGCCAGAGGTGCTTAGTCGCCATCAGGCATACCCAAAACGCGGACCAGTTCTTCGAAGGTGGTAAGCCCTTTTTCTACCGCCAGGCAGCCGTTTTGAAACAGTGTCGTCATACCCGCTGCCCGAGATTGCCTTTCAATGTCACTGGCCGGGAGCCCACTGGCAATCGTCTGGCGGAGTTCACTGTCTATTTCCAGGACTTCAAACAGCGCCATCCGTCCGTAAAAACCGTGATAACAGCGTTCACAGCCGTCCGATATCCAGCGCGGTAGCGGTCGCGGCCAGAGCGCAGCCGGAAGGTTAACGTCCTCTTGCTCCCGACGGTGACAATAGGGGCACAGTTTGCGTACCAGTCGCTGTGCAACCACCAAAGAGAGCGCAGAGGAGATCATCCAGCGGGCGACGCCCATTTGCTGGATACGCACCAGAGTTTCGGTTGTCGAGTTCGTATGAAGCGTCGACAGGACAAGATGCCCGGTTTGCGCGGCTTTGATTGCGATTTCCGCCGTTTCACCGTCGCGTATCTCGCCGACCATAATGACATCCGGATCCTGGCGTAAAAAAGCCCGCAACACGTTCTGGAACGTCAGTCCGGCGCGCGGGTTAATTTGTGTCTGATTGAGACCGTTGAGCGGGATCTCCACCGGATCTTCCACGCTGCAAATATTGACCTCCGGCTTATTGCGAGCCTGCAACGCGCTGTACAGGGTAACGGTTTTCCCGCTACCCGTCGGTCCGGTGACCAGCAGCAGCCCCTGGGGCTTGTTCAGCGCCTCCTGGAATTGCGCCAGTTGGGGTTGAGTCATCCCAAGCTGGTGGAGATCGAGCGCCTGGTTGACCTGATGCAGCAACCTCAGCACCACTTTCTCACCATGCCGGCAGGGCAACGTGGCGATGCGAAAAGAGACCTCTTGTCCGTTAAGCGTGATACTAAACTGCCCGTCTTGCGGCAACCTGCGCTCCGCAATATCCAGATTTCCCAATACTTTCAGGCGCGCGGTCAGCGTGTTGGCGAGCGTGCCGGAAACCAGAGGCAGGGCATGCAGCACACCGTCAACGCGTAACCGGATACGGTAGGCATGTTCGGAGGGTTCAAAATGGATGTCGGATGCCCTCTGGTTCAGGGCCTGCTGTAGCGTCTGGTCAAGCAATTCGACCGCTGAACCTGGATCCTCCGCAGGAACAATGGGATGTACTTCGGCGGATTGCTGGTGATGGCTGTCCATCTGTTCCTGCGTCCAGCACTCGATATCGAGCCGTTTTTGCGTGGCGAAGCGTAAGGCTTCCAGCAACTCTGCTGAAGGATTGCCCACAACGGCAATGGTGAGCATCTTTTCGTCGCTGTTAAGCAGGCATGCATGGTGGCGTTTGCACAGCGTAGTGAGTTTATCCTGGCGCATGGGCTGTCCTTAGTTGTTGTTTCCACGGAAGACATCTTCACACGCCTGTTTCAACGTGCCGCTATCGGCCACGGTGCAGTTACGCGTCCAGCCTGACATTCCGCTGCTGGTATTCCATTGCGGCGTCATGACCACGCTCAGGCCATTTAAACTTTCCTGCCCGGTTAATGTAATAACCCCTTTGCTGATGGTCATCGCCGAAACATAGCGGGTGGTGGCAGGGGAAGGGATGCCGTTAGTACCGCCGTCGCAACCGGTGACACCGCCATGATCCAGCGCGCACAGTTCAACGGCTGTGCGGTAAGGGACAAAGGTTTGCAGCATGTCGGTGAGTGCGGCTTTGCGCAGGTAGTTTTGATACGCCGGAATACCGATCGCGCTCAAAATGGCAATAATGCCAATGACCACCATCAGCTCGATAAGGGTAAAGCCTCGTTGCTTGTTCATAGTTCGCTCCTTGAGTTAGCTGGCGCTACTCTGGCAAAGATAAGGAGTGGTCTACGAGAGGCGAAAAACGAAACGGGAATCAGACTCCAGAGGATATTGAGCTGATTGCAGTATTGAACAACAGGTTTGCGAGGATTTACGAAGAACGTTGCAAAAGGTGGCGTAACGACTTTACCTGACTGACAAAAGAGAGGAAGAATGTAGCCCGACAGGCAAATACCATCGGGCTATGGGGTATCAGCGAAAACGCATCGACAGGTCCAGCGCGCGGATATGCTTGGTCAACGCACCGACGGAGATGAAATCGACGCCCGTTTCGGCGAATTCACGGATAGTCTCGAAGGTGACGTTGCCGGAGACTTCAAGACGCGCCTGGCCATTGGTGCGTTTTACCGCTTCGCGCATCATCGGCGTATCGAAGTTGTCCAGCATGATGATATCGGCACCGGCTTTCAGCGCATCATCCAGCTCTTCCAGCGTTTCCACTTCGACTTCAACTGGAACGTCAGGATGCAGCCAGAAAGCTTTTTCTACGGCCTGGCGTACGGAACCGGCGGCAATGATATGGTTTTCTTTAATCAGGAACGCGTCGGACAGTCCCAGACGGTGGTTCGCGCCGCCACCGCACAGTACTGCATATTTCAGTGCGGTTCGCAGGCCCGGCAGAGTTTTACGCGTATCGAGCAACTGCGTTTTGGTTCCGTCCAGCAAGGCGACATAGCGACGAACTTCACTGGCAACACCGGACAGCGTTTGCACGAAGTTAAGCGCCGTACGTTCCCCGGTCAGCAGCACGCGGGAAGGGCCCTCCAATTCAAACAACGGCTGGTTTGGCGTGACCATATCGCCATCGGCAACATGCCAGATGACGTGCACATCGTCACCAGCCAGCTGAATAAAGACCTCTTCGACCCAGCGTTTGCCGCAGAATACGCCGTCTTCGCGGGTGATGATCACCGCGTGGGAACGGTTATCCGGCGGCAACAATTGCGCGGTAATATCGTTATTTGCATCCACTTCGCCACCCAGATCTTCGCGCAGGGCCTGCGCGACGGCAGCGGGGATGTCCAGTTCAATGCGTTGCAAAAGCGCGTCACGTCGAAGATCGGGGTTGTAACGGCGAGGCGGCATGATAAAACTCCAAAAAGGGTAACGAATCAGAAAGTTAGACAGTGTCCTGTCATTGCACGTTTCGTCAACATACAATGACCGGACAGCGTCTGAACATGCTACTCTAGAGCGTGTTTGAGCACCATAATTAAGGAGATCCTGCATGCAGTTAAATGAGGGCTGGCTGGCGGATGCGCGGCGCGTACCTTCTCCGCATTTCGATTGCCGCCCGGATGATGAAACGCCTTCGTTGCTTGTGGTCCACAATATCAGCCTGCCACCCGGCGAATTTGGCGGACCGTGGATCGATGCGCTGTTTACTGGCACGCTGGATCCTGATGCCCATCCTTTTTTTGCTGAGATCGTCCATCTGCGCGTCTCAGCTCATTGTCTGATACGTCGCGACGGCGAAGTCGTTCAGTATGTTCCGTTTGATAAGCGTGCCTGGCATGCTGGGGTGTCGCGTTATCAGGGGCGGGAACGTTGCAATGATTTTTCCATCGGTATTGAGCTGGAAGGCACCGACAATCAGCCCTACACCGATGCCCAGTACCAACAACTGGCGAACGTTACCCACACGCTGATCGCGTTATATCCCACGATTGCCAACAACATGACCGGACACAGCGATATTGCCCCTGAGCGCAAAACCGATCCCGGCCCGGCGTTTGACTGGGCAAGATTTCGCGGGCTGGTGGCGGGAGAGTCAGATAAGGAGATGCCATGACACTGTTTACCATGCTGCTGGTGCTAATTGCCGAGCGGCTCTTTAAACTCGGAGAACACTGGCAACTGGATCATCGCCTGGAAGTGCTGTTCCGCCGGGTCAAACACTACTCTATGCTGCGAACGCTCCTGATGGCGTTGCTCACCATGCTGGTGACCTTCCTGATTCTGCGGGCGTTGAGCGGGGTATTTTTCAATGTGCCGCTGCTGGTGGTGTGGATCTTGCTCGGGCTTTTGTGTATCGGCGCAGGCAAAGTGCGTCTGCATTACCATGCCTACCTCAAAGCGGCGGCGCGCAATGACAGCCATGCCCACAGTGCGATGGCGAATGAGCTGACGTTGATCCATGGCGTGCCACCGGGTTGTAACGAATGTGAGTATCTGCGTGAACTGCAAAATGCGCTTTTGTGGATCAATTTTCGCTATTATCTGGCACCGTTGTTCTGGTTTATCGTCGGCGGGATATGGGGGCCAGTAACGCTGGCAGGCTACGGCTTTTTACGCGCATGGCAGTCGTGGCTGGCGCGCTATCAGACCCCGAATGAGCGTCAGCAGTCAGGCATTGATGCCATTTTGCACGTGCTCGACTGGATTCCGGCGCGTCTGGCGGGCGTAGTCTATGCGTTAATCGGCCATGGCGAGAAAGCGCTGCCGGCCTGGTTTGCCTCGCTGAGTGACAGACACTCATCGCAATATCATGTGCTGACGCGTCTCGCTCAGTTCTCGCTGGCCCGGGAGCCGCATATGGATAAAGTTGAGACGCCGAAAGCCGCCGTCTCAATGGCTAAAAAGACCTCGTTCGTGATGGTGGTGGTGGTCGCGCTGTTAACGATTTACGGCACGCTGATGTAACCGCGTGCCGTTATACTTACAGCGTATCTGCAGGCGGGATGCCGAAGTCTGGCATCCCATTTTCTTGCCAGCGAACAAGCTTGAGGCGAGTGTGGCGGTTTGGATCGTAAAGCGGATCGCCTTCAATCTCCGTATAGTTTCGCGCATGGTAGACCAGCACATCTTCGCCGTCTGTGGTTTGGGTAAAACTATTATGACCGGGGCCATATTGCCGGTTCTCGTAGCTGGTTCGGAACACCGGCTGCGGTGATTTATGCCAGTTGGCGGCAGTGAGTGGGTCGGCATCGATATCTATCCACAGCAGACCCATGCAGTAGTTCTCGTCCGTGGCGCTGGCTGAATAGCTGATAAACAGCCTGTTGCCGTGAAACAGCACCGCCGGGCCTTCGTTGACCAGAAAGCCCCGACACTCCCAGTCAAATTCGGGTTTACTCAACATGACGGGCTCGCCCTTGAGCGTCCAGGGATTCTCCATCTCCGCCAGGTAGAGGTTTGAGTTGCCTGCAATATACGGGGATTTCTGTGCCCACAGATACCAGCGTTTTCCCTGATGAACGAAGGTGGTGGCGTCGAGTGCGAAGGTGTCGAAAGGCGTTTTGACCTGGCCTTTTTCGACCCACTTCCCGCTGAGGGGATCGGCATCGGCACACTCCAGCACGAACATCCGATGCTGGAACATGTTTAGCGCATCCAGCGCCTTCGTCCAGGTCGCGGCAAAGTAGAGATACCATTTCCCGTCAATATGGTGCAGCTCCGGCGCCCAGATAAGCTCACTCATCGGCCCGGTTTCGGGCTTACGCCAGACGGTGACGCCTTTCGCATCGCGCAGACCCGCAAGGGAATTAGCACGGCGGAGTTCCAGCCGGTCATACTCAGGTACCGAGGCGACGAAATAGTAGATTCCCTGGTGATGGAGAATGTACGGGTCGGCGCGCTGTTCAATAAACGGATTCGGCCAGTCCATTATGCTTTCCTTACGTGTTCACCCGCAGGTACGGCCTGGGTGTCACTCAATTCATGGTAATTGACACGACGTTTTTCCAGATCTGCCTGAATGGTTTTCATCAGCTCGCGATCCACTTTCAGCAGGCGAACGACGCCAGCCGTAATCAGATATCCCACGCCCGGAATAATCGTGAACAACAGCATAATGCCGTTGATAGCGCTGGCGCTCTGCGCTTTAGCACCGGCGTCATAACCGTACCAGGAGAGGAGGAAGCCTACCATTGCACCCGCGACCGCCAGCCCCACTTTCAGGAAGAACAGGTTACCGGAGAAACTGATGCCGGTGATGCGCTTGCCGGTTTTCCACTCGCCGTAGTCGTCCACGTCCGCCATCAGCGACCAGTGCAGCGGGGAAGGGATCTGGTGCAGGATATTGAGCAGGAAGTAGAGCACCACAATCGTCATGGTGGCTTTCGGATCGAAGAAGTAGAAGGCGCAGGAGAAAATCGCCAGCGCGATATTGGTCCAGAAGAAGACTTTTAGTTTGCACCAGCGGTCGGTCAGGACTTTTGCCAGCATACTGCCGATCATCATGCCAACGACGCCGAGGCTAATAAAGATGGTAGCGAAATGGGTACTTTCCCCCATCACCCAGGTTACGTAATACATGGTGGCCGCCATGCGGATAAAGCCCGGGCAGACGTTACACAGTGTTATACCCAAGTAACTTCAATATGCAGGATGGTAGTGCTTAAACAACCTATCCCTACGATTGACTTGGGTTCACTGGCTCCTGCAACTCGAAGTATTCTGGGTATAGCAGTAAAATGCGCACCCACTGGTCGTTCTTCCAGACATCCTTCATGTCTTTCTTCATGTCATCATTGGTTGGCACCGCCGGGCGAATACGCTCGCGAACCGTGGCAAAGCAGAACAGGAACATGCACATGCCGATAAACGCCAGTACCGTCATCGCCATCTGATAGCCTTTGGCTTTGTCTTCACCGCCGAACCACTCGGCCATTGGCAGTAACGTCAGCGACAGCAGAAGAGTGGCAATCCCGACCATCACGAAACGGTAGGACTGACAGGCGACACGTTCTTTTGGATCGTTAGTAATAACGCCACCCAGCGAGCAGTAGGGAATGTTGATGGCTGTGTAGGTCAGCGAGAGCAGGAAGTAGGTAATGAAGGCATAGATAACTTTGCTATTGTAGGTCCAGTCCGGCGTGGTGAACATCAGCACGCTGAATACGGCATAGGGTAAGGCTATCCACAACAGCCATGGACGAAAGCGCCCGTACTTGCTTTGAGTGCGGTCGGCAATCGCGCCCATGATCGGGTCGGTGACGGCGTCTATCACGCGAATCGAAAGCAATAGCACGCCCACCAGAGCAGGCGCCAGACCAAAAATATCCGTATAAAAGTAGTTAACAAACAGCATGATGGCGCCAAAGATGATGTTGCATCCGGCGTCGCCCATGCCATAGCCGATTTTCTCTTTAACAGACAGTTTACTGTTGTCCATTGGCGATACTCCCAGTGAGTTGTGGGAATAATTATTCGCCTGCTACACATAATTTGCGTTACAGGATGTGGGCAGAGACATGGACAAATTGGCTATGTAAAGGAAAGTGTGAGGAAGTTAACATCAGAGTAACAACCCTCTCCCGGGCGGGAGAGGGAGGGAGAGGCAACTCAGGCTTTCACCGGTTTCGCGCTTTTCTGTTTGAACATGTAGCCGACACCCAGGATGACCAGCCATACCGGGATCAGGTACACGGAGATCGCCATACCGTCAGTCATCAGCATAATGACCAGCACAGCGGCCATGAAGACCAGGCAGATCCAGTTACCCAGCGGATAGAACAGTGCCGGGAAACGCGGTGTTACGCCTTGCTGTTGTTTTGCCTTGCGGAACTTCATATGCGCCAGGCTAATCATCGCCCAGTTGATGACCAGTGCGGAGACCACCAGTGCCATCAGCAGACCAAACGCAGACGCCGGTGCGAAATAGTTAATGACGACACACAGTGCGGTAACCAGCGCCGAAACCAGAATGGTGTTAACCGGCACACCGCGTTTGTCCACCGAGAGCAGCGCTTTTGGTGCGTTGCCCTGCTGAGCCAGACCGAACAGCATACGGCTGTTGCAGTATACGCAGCTGTTGTACACCGACAGTGCGGCAGTCAGTACCACGACGTTCAGTGCATTCGCTACGAACGTATCGCCGAGTTCATGGAAAATCAGGACGAACGGGCTGGTATCAGCGGTAACGCGTGTCCACGGCAGCAGTGACAGCAGCACGGCCAGTGAACCCACATAGAAAATCAGGATGCGGTAAATAACCTGGTTAGTGGCTTTCGGAATGCTCAGCTCCGGGTTATCCGCTTCTGCTGCCGTAATCCCTACCAGCTCAAGGCCACCGAAGGAGAACATGATGATAGCCATCATCATTACCAGGCCCGAGATACCGTGTGGCAAGAACCCGCCTTGTTCCCACAGGTTACGCACGGTCGCCTGCGGGCCTGCACTGCCACTGAACAGCAGCCAGCCGCCGAACAGGATCATCGCCACAACGGCAACCACTTTGATAATGGCGAACCAGAACTCCATTTCCCCAAACACTTTTACGTTGGTCAGGTTAATGGCGTTGATAGCAATAAAGAAGACGGCTGCGGATACCCAGGTTGGGATTTCTGGCCACCAGAACTGGATATATTTACCGACGGCGGTCAGTTCCGCCATCGCAACCAGCACGTACAGCACCCAGTAGTTCCAGCCGGAGGCGAAGCCTGCGAAGTTACCCCAGTATTTGTACGCAAAGTGGCTGAATGAGCCTGCGACAGGCTCTTCAACGACCATTTCGCCCAGCTGACGCATAATCAGAAAGGCAATGAAACCTGCAATGGCATAACCCAGAATAATGCCTGGCCCTGCGGAATTGATGACTGAAGCGCTGCCCAGAAACAGGCCAGTCCCGATAGCGCCGCCCAGCGCGATAAGCTGAATATGGCGGTTCTTAAGGCCGCGCTTAAGCTGATCGCCGTGCTGTTGACCTTCCATCATGAAACCTCGTGTGTGGTTATTATGTCTACGCTGTTGTCTGCGTGTAAGCGAGAAATTCCATTTATTGTATTTTTTTTATTTACGAAATGCTGACGTGAATTTGCACCCATCCCTTTCGTGAAGCTCAGAATAGTGGTAAGCGCAGGCGTTTGCACCTGCTTTGTTAAAGGCAGATGACGACTTGCATAAAAAGAAACCATTTGTAAATCGCCTCATTTCTGGTTTCTTTTTGCTTTATTGTGTTTTTATTCATTAATTTGGCGTAAGTATGCAGTTTTATTCATACTGAATCGCTTCAAATGCCTGCGATGTCGTTTCAATAACGTTAAAATTGCCTCTTTAGTAGTAAAGGATAAATTTGTGCAAGGTTACATGTTTGAAACGTTATTTCTGTAACGTTGTTAAAATGCGCATGGTTTCCTGATTTCAATCAAAACCTGTATGGACATAAGGTGAATACTTTGTTACTTTAGCGTCACGAATATGAAATTGGTAAGACCAATTTACTCCGGGCGAATGGTAGAGACAGGGAACAATGGCCTACAGCAAAATCCGCCAGCCAAAACTATCCGATGTGATTGAGCAGCAACTGGAGTTTTTGATTCTTGAGGGGACTCTGCGCCCCGGTGAAAAATTGCCTCCAGAACGCGAACTGGCCAAACAGTTCGACGTTTCACGTCCTTCACTGCGTGAGGCCATTCAGCGCCTCGAAGCGAAAGGGCTCCTGCTGCGTCGCCAGGGTGGCGGTACGTTTGTTCAAAGCAGCCTCTGGCAGAGCTTCAGCGATCCGCTGGTTGAATTGCTCTCCGATCATCCCGAATCCCAGTTTGACTTGCTCGAGACGCGTCACGCGCTGGAAGGCATTGCCGCTTATTACGCCGCATTGCGCAGCACGGACGAAGACAAGGTTCGTATTGGCGAGCTGCATCAGGCCATTGAGCTGGCGCAGCAATCCGGCGACCTCGACGCGGAATCTAATGCCGTCGTGCAATATCAAATCGCTGTAACCGAAGCGGCGCATAATGTGGTGTTACTGCATTTGCTACGCTGCATGGAACCCATGTTGGCACAGAATGTTCGTGAAAACTTCGAATTGCTCTACGCGCGCCGCGAGATGCTGCCGCTGGTGAGTAAGCATCGCAGCAGTATCTTCGCAGCCATTATGGCGGGCGAGCCGGAAGAGGCGCGTGAAGCCTCGCATCGCCACCTGGCCTTTATCGAAGAGATCTTGCTGGACCGCAGCCGTGAGCAGAGCCGTCGTGAACGCTCGCTCCGTCGGCTGGAACAGAGAAAGAATTAGCATTTTCTGGCGGAGTTTGTGCCGGAAGAGTTGTAACCCAGAGCGCCAAATATTTAGAGCGCGGCAACTAAACGCAGAACCTGTCTTATTGTGCTTTTAGTTTTTCGAGATAGTTCAGATTGTATCGCGGCGGCAAGCGCGCGAATCTCCAGGAGCATAGTGAACTATGTAACTGGAATGAGGAAGCGAAGCCAACAAAGAGACAACCTGAACCAGGAAGAAAAAAGAGTGCAATGGGACAGGTTCCAGCTAAATCAACGTATTATAGAGATAGATAAGGAATACCCCCCATGTCAGAACGTTTCCAAAATGACGTGGATCCGATTGAAACTCGCGACTGGCTACAGGCGATCGAATCGGTAATCCGTGAAGAAGGTGTTGAGCGTGCTCAGTATCTGATTGACCAGCTCCTTTCAGAAGCCCGCAAAGGCGGCGTGAAAGTTGCGGCTGGTACCGGAGCTAGCAACTATGTCAACACTATTGCCGTTGAAGATGAACCGGAATACCCGGGTAATCTGGAGCTGGAACGTCGTATTCGCTCGGCAATTCGCTGGAACGCCATCATGACGGTCCTGCGTGCTTCCAAGAAAGATCTGGAACTGGGTGGCCACATGGCTTCCTTCCAGTCTTCTGCAACTGTCTACGAAGTGTGCTTCAACCACTTCTTCCGTGCAGCCAACGAGAAAGACGGCGGCGATCTGGTGTACTTCCAGGGCCACATCTCTCCGGGCATCTATGCACGTGCATTCCTGGAAGGTCGTCTGACTGAAGAGCAGATGAACAACTTCCGTCAGGAAGTTCATGGCAAAGGCCTGTCTTCCTACCCGCACCCGAAACTGATGCCGGAATTCTGGCAGTTCCCGACCGTATCCATGGGTCTGGGCCCAATCGGTGCAATCTACCAGGCTAAATTCCTGAAATATCTGGAACACCGCGGCCTGAAAGATACCTCTGAGCAGACCGTTTACGCCTTCCTGGGCGACGGTGAAATGGATGAGCCGGAATCTAAAGGTGCGATCACTATCGCGACCCGTGAGAAACTGGACAACCTGTGCTTCATCATCAACTGTAACCTGCAGCGTCTGGATGGTCCGGTAACCGGTAACGGCAAGATCATCAACGAACTGGAAGGCATCTTTAGCGGTGCTGGCTGGAACGTGATTAAAGTCATGTGGGGCGGTCGTTGGGATGAGCTGCTGCGTAAAGACACCAGCGGCAAACTGATCCAGCTGATGAACGAAACCGTTGACGGCGACTATCAGACCTTCAAATCCAAAGACGGCAAATACGTGCGCGATCACTTCTTCGGTAAATACCCTGAGACCGCTGCACTGGTTGCTGACTGGACTGACGAGCAGATCTGGGCCCTGAACCGTGGTGGTCACGATCCGAAGAAAGTCTACGCTGCACTGAAAAAAGCGCAGGAAACCAAAGGCAAAGCAACTGTAATTCTTGCTCAAACCATTAAAGGTTATGGCATGGGTGACACCGCCGAAGGTAAAAACATCGCTCACCAGGTTAAGAAAATGAACATGGACGGCGTGCGTTATATCCGTGACCGCTTCAATGTTCCGGTAACCGACGAGCAAGTTGAAAAACTGTCTTACCTGACCTTCCCGGAAGGCACCGAAGAGCACAAGTACCTGCACGAACGTCGTCAGGCGCTGAAAGGCTACCTGCCAGCTCGTCAGCCGAAATTCTCCGAGAAACTGGAACTGCCTACGCTGGAAGATTTCTCTCAGCTGCTGGAAGAGCAGAACAAAGAGATCTCTACCACTATCGCTTTCGTTCGTGCCCTGAACGTGATGCTGAAAAACCCGTCGATCAAAGATCGTCTGGTGCCGATCATCGCTGACGAAGCGCGTACCTTCGGTATGGAAGGTCTGTTCCGTCAGATCGGTATCTACAGCCCGAACGGCCAGCAGTACACCCCGCAGGACCGTGAGCAGGTTGCTTACTATAAAGAAGACGAAAAAGGTCAGATCCTGCAGGAAGGTATCAACGAACTGGGTGCCGGCGCATCCTGGCTGGCTGCTGCGACCTCCTACAGCACCAACAACCTGCCGATGATCCCGTTCTACATCTACTACTCCATGTTCGGGTTCCAGCGTATCGGTGACCTGTGCTGGCAGGCAGGCGACCAACAGGCTCGCGGCTTCCTGGTAGGTGGTACTTCCGGTCGTACGACCCTGAACGGTGAAGGTCTGCAGCACGAAGATGGTCACAGCCACATTCAGTCTCTGACTATCCCGAACTGTATCTCTTACGACCCGTCTTACGCGTACGAAGTGGCGGTCATCATGCATGACGGTCTGACCCGTATGTACGGCGAAGCGCAAGAGAACATTTACTACTACATCACCACCCTGAACGAAAACTACCACATGCCGGCAATGCCAGCAGGTGCCGAGGAAGGTATCCGTAAAGGTATCTACAAACTCGAGACCGTTGAAGGTAGCAAAGGTAAAGTTCAGCTGCTGGGCTCCGGTTCTATCCTGCGTCACGTTCGTGAAGCAGCGCAGATCCTGGCGAAAGACTACGGTGTGGGCTCCGATGTGTATAGCGTGACTTCCTTCACTGAGCTGGCGCGTGATGGCCAGGATTGTGAACGCTGGAACATGTTGCACCCGATGGAAACTCCGCGCGTTCCGTACATCGCTCAGGTGATGAACGACGCACCGGCAGTGGCATCTACTGACTATATGAAACTGTTCGCAGAGCAGGTTCGTACTTACGTACCGGCTGATGATTATCGCGTACTGGGTACTGACGGCTTCGGCCGCTCTGACAGCCGTGAAAACCTGCGTCACCACTTCGAAGTTGATGCTTCTTATGTGGTTGTAGCAGCACTGGGCGAACTGGCTAAACGTGGCGAAATCGACAAGAAAGTGGTGGCGGAAGCAATCACCAAATTCAACATCGATGCAGAAAAAGTTAACCCGCGTCTGGCGTAAGAGGTAAAGAGATAATGGCTATCGAAATCAATGTACCGGACATCGGGGCTGATGAAGTTGAAATCACCGAGATCCTGGTCAAACCAGGCGACAAAGTTGAAGCTGAACAGTCGCTGATCACCGTAGAAGGCGACAAAGCCTCTATGGAAGTCCCGTCTCCGCAGGCTGGCGTTGTTAAAGAGATCAAAGTATATGTTGGCGACAAAACCGAGACTGGCAAACTGATCATGATTTTCGATTCCGCCGACGGTGCAGCAGCTGCACCTGCCAAGGCAGAAGAGAAGAAAGAAGCGGCTCCGGCAGCAGCACCTGCTGCGGCAGCGGCAAAAGACGTTAACGTACCTGACATCGGTGGCGACGAAGTAGAAGTCACTGAAATCATGGTTAAAGTGGGCGACACCGTTGCCGCTGAGCAATCTCTGATCACCGTAGAAGGCGACAAAGCCTCTATGGAAGTTCCGGCTCCGTTCGCGGGCGTCGTGAAAGAGATCAAAATCAGCACCGGTGACAAAGTGTCTACTGGCTCCCTGATCATGGTCTTCGAAGTGGCGGGTGCTGCACCTGCTGCTGCGCCAGCACAGGCGGCGGCTCCGGCAACTGCTGCTCCGGCTGCGGCCGCTGGTCCGAAAGACGTTAACGTACCGGATATCGGCGGTGACGAAGTTGAAGTGACCGAAGTGATGGTGAAAGTGGGCGATAAAGTTGCCGCTGAACAGTCACTGATCACCGTAGAAGGCGACAAAGCTTCCATGGAAGTTCCGGCGCCGTTCGCAGGTACCGTTAAAGAGATCAAAATCAGCACCGGTGACAAAGTGTCCACTGGCTCCCTGATCATGGTCTTCGAAGTAGAAGGCGCTGCGCCTGCTGCGGCTCCGGCTGCTGCACCTGCCGCCGCTGCTCCGGCTCCGGCCGCTCAGGCTGCTAAACCGGCTGCTGCTAAAGCTGAAGGCAAATCTGAGTTTGCTGAAAACGACGCTTACGTCCACGCCACCCCGCTGATTCGCCGTCTGTCTCGCGAATTCGGTGTAAACCTGGCGAAAGTGAAAGGGACTGGCCGTAAAGGTCGTATCCTGCGCGAAGACGTTCAGGCTTACGTGAAAGACGCTATCAAACGCGCTGAATCTGCACCTGCTGCAGGCGCTGCAACCGGTGGCGGTATCCCGGGCATGCTGCCTTGGCCGAAAGTCGACTTCAGCAAGTTTGGTGAAATCGAAGAAGTGGAACTGGGCCGTATCCAGAAAATCTCTGGTGCTAACCTGAGCCGTAACTGGGTGATGATCCCGCACGTTACCCACTTCGACAAAACCGATATCACCGATCTGGAAGCGTTCCGTAAACAGCAGAACGCCGAAGCTGAGAAACGTAAACTGGACGTGAAATTCACCCCAGTGGTCTTCATCATGAAAGCCGTTGCTGCCGCTCTGGAACAGATGCCGCGCTTCAACAGCTCTCTTTCCGAAGATGCTCAGCGTCTGACCCTGAAAAAATACATCAACATCGGTGTTGCAGTTGATACCCCGAACGGTCTGGTTGTTCCGGTCTTTAAAGACGTGAACAAGAAAAGCATCACTGAGCTGTCTCGTGAGCTGACCGTGATCTCCAAGAAAGCGCGCGATGGCAAGCTGACTGCTGGCGAAATGCAGGGCGGTTGCTTCACCATCTCCAGCATCGGTGGCCTGGGTACTACCCACTTCGCCCCGATTGTTAACGCGCCGGAAGTGGCTATCCTGGGTGTCTCCAAGTCTGCGATGGAACCGGTCTGGAATGGCAAAGAGTTCACTCCGCGTCTGATGATGCCGATCTCTCTGTCCTTCGACCACCGCGTGATTGACGGTGCTGATGGTGCGCGCTTCATTACCATCATCAACAACATGCTGTCTGACATCCGCCGCCTGGTGATGTAATCGAAAAGCCGGCCTGACGGCCGGCTTTTTTCTGATAATCTCATTCATGTATTTGAGGTTATTAGATGTTAAGGATAATTCGTTTGCCGTTTGTTGTTTCAAAATTGTTAACAGTTTTGTAAAATGCGAGCGGATAGAACGTCCCGGTTGAGGATGGGCGACAAGTACCCTGGATCGCCGGAAATTATTTAAGAGGTCATGATGAGTACTGAAATCAAAACTCAGGTCGTGGTACTTGGGGCAGGCCCCGCAGGTTACTCTGCTGCATTCCGTTGCGCTGATTTAGGTCTGGAAACCGTCATCGTAGAACGTTACAACACCCTTGGTGGTGTTTGTCTGAACGTCGGCTGTATCCCTTCTAAAGCGCTGCTGCACGTAGCAAAAGTGATTGAAGAAGCGAAAGCGCTGGCGACTCACGGTATCGTATTTGGTGAGCCGCAGACTGATATCGATAAAATCCGTACCTGGAAAGAAAAAGTTATCACTCAGCTGACCGGTGGTCTGGCGGGTATGGCCAAAGGCCGTAAAGTGAAAGTGGTTAACGGTCTGGGTAAATTTACCGGTGCGAACACTCTGGAAGTAGAAGGCGAAAACGGCAAAACCGTGATCAACTTCGACAACGCAATCATCGCGGCGGGTTCCCGTCCGATCGAACTGCCGTTCATTCCGCATGAAGATCCGCGTGTGTGGGACTCCACCGACGCACTGGAACTGAAAACCGTTCCTAAACGCCTGCTGGTTATGGGTGGCGGTATCATCGGTCTGGAAATGGGTACCGTTTACCATGCGCTGGGTTCAGAGATTGACGTGGTTGAAATGTTCGACCAGGTTATCCCGGCTGCCGATAAAGACATCGTTAAAGTCTTCACCAAACGCATCAGCCAGAAATTCAACCTGATGCTGGAAACCAAAGTGACTGCCGTTGAAGCGAAAGAAGACGGTATTTACGTTTCCATGGAAGGCAAAAAAGCGCCTGCCGAAGCACAGCGTTATGATGCGGTCCTGGTCGCTATCGGTCGTGTACCGAACGGCAAACTGTTGGACGCAGGTCAGGCGGGCGTTGAGGTTGACGAACGTGGCTTTATCCGCGTTGACAAACAGCTGCGCACCAACGTACCGCACATCTATGCTATCGGCGATATCGTCGGTCAGCCGATGCTGGCGCACAAAGGTGTTCACGAAGGCCACGTTGCTGCCGAAGTTATCGCCGGCAAAAAACACTACTTCGATCCGAAAGTTATCCCGTCCATCGCGTATACCGAGCCAGAAGTTGCATGGGTTGGTCTGACTGAGAAAGAAGCGAAAGAGAAAGGTATCAGCTACGAAACCGCCACCTTCCCGTGGGCTGCTTCTGGCCGTGCTATCGCTTCTGACTGCGCAGACGGCATGACCAAACTGATTTTCGACAAAGAAACTCACCGCGTTATCGGTGGTGCGATTGTCGGTACCAACGGCGGCGAGCTGTTGGGTGAAATCGGTCTGGCGATCGAAATGGGTTGTGACGCAGAAGACATCGCGCTGACCATCCACGCTCACCCGACTCTGCATGAGTCTGTTGGCCTGGCAGCCGAAGTGTTCGAAGGTAGCATTACCGACCTGCCGAACCCGAAAGCGAAGAAAAAATAAGTTCGCTGACTGCTAAACGCCTCCCCGGAGGCGTTTTTTTTGCCCCCTTTTTTGTGAAAAATTCACAATCTCTCCATTTTTGGTATAAATTTCGCCAGCGATCTGCCGATGTATATACTCCAAACCTTATCGATGAGAGAGGGAGTTTCATCGTCATGATTACTGGGATCAACCACAAGACGTTCCTGACCACATTGTCAAACCTGACGTCTTCTGTCGGCAACTCCTCACCGACAGTAAAATCTAACAGCACGGCATTGCCTGCCGCAGCATCTGCATCCGCGAAAGTGATGTTCGGCAGCCAGACGGCAGAAATTGCCGCCGTGTACTCCATGTCACCCACTAAGATTAGCGATGCAGCAAAAGCGTCAACGCAGGCGGACAGTGCGCTGTCGGGGTTGATGCAGCTGGGACAGAGCAGTGAAGGTGTATCCTCGCTGAGTGGGCTGGGAGGTTTACTCCTCAGCAACTACGCCGATAACCAGGGCGATGTTAGCCAGGCGCTGACCAGTCTTGGACTGGATATCAACTCGAGTTTCGCGACCAAATCCGCCGAAAATGGACGTTTCCGGCCTGACCCAGTTTGATAGCTCCCAGATCAAATCCGTCGACCTGAAAACCGATCTGCGCATGGGCGATCTGTCTCAGCAATCTCTCAACTTCCATGCAGATGGCAGTGAGCGTTGGATTGCGTATCAGGATAATGACTTCTCGCTGAAAATGACCAGCGATACGTCTAATCCTTCCCTAGTGGGAAATGCGGCCGAGCAGCAGGCGGCGCTAAACGCCTGGGATAGCAAATTTGATAAAGCGCGTCGCGACGGTCACGGCGACAGCGATCAGATGGCGATGCTTAAATCCGCTTTCCATGCGTTGAACAAGACGCAGACGAAAGAGAACAGCAAGGCGAGTTCTTCGGGCGTTATCCAGATGGGTGGCGACGGTAAGGTACAGATCCGTGGTCTGAGCGATTTCTCTTTGTCACTGACGGAAACCGAGAAAGCCATCAACCCGTATCGTACGGACGAGAAAGAGAGCTTCGCCTACCAGGCCTCGCAATCCACGCAGGAGAGCACCGCACAAGATGGCTCCCTGAGCGTGAAGCAGACGGTGCATACGCACCTGACCGCATCCTGGTACCAGGCGCTGGATGCCGCCACGCCGCTGGCACTTAACTCGAGCAAGAATTCACACAATTATCAGTATCATACTGTGGATAATGAAGAAACCAACACCACCACCTTTAACTACAATGCGAAAGGCTACCTTGGCAGTATCGGTAATCATATGCAGGTGAATAACGTTGAGACAGTACGCAAGTACGTTCTGGGCGAACTGGTGGACAAGACCATCACGCCGGAAAGATATGAGCGTGACAACACGCTAAACATGTTAAGCGATAAGTAACATTTCTTCTGATACGGCCCTGCGGGGCCGTATTCCATGGTTTCTACCGTTTTTTCTGTGCTTTAAAATCACGATTTCCTCTGCTTTATTCTGCCCTTAACGATTCAGCTAATTTTTAATGTTGCTTTTTTGTAAACAGATTAACACCCCCTAAAAATCCTGTTATCCTGCCCGTTGCGGTATTGCGGATTTACCCTACAAACTGCTGTCTCACAGGAGCGTGAAGAGAATCGCCTGCCGCACTATGACAATGAGAGCGAGGAGAACCGTCGTGCTAGTAGAATACCGTAAGCACGTAGCCGAACGTGCCGCTGAGGGAATTGCGCCAAAACCGCTAGATGCAACCCAGATGGCAGCACTTGTTGAGCTGCTGAAAAACCCGCCTGCTGGCGAAGAAGATTTCCTGTTAGACCTCCTGACCAACCGTGTACCGCCAGGCGTTGATGAAGCGGCCTATGTTAAAGCGGGCTTCCTTGCTGCGATTGCCAAAGGTGAAGCGACTTCTCCGCTGGTTACCCCAGAAAAAGCAATTGAATTGCTCGGTACCATGCAGGGTGGTTACAACATTCATCCGCTGATCGATGCGCTGGATAATGACAAGCTGGCTCCGATTGCCGCTAAAGCGCTTTCCCACACCTTGCTGATGTTCGATAACTTCTACGACGTAGAAGAAAAAGCAAAAGCGAGCAACGCGTACGCGCAGCAGGTCATGAGATCCTGGGCGGAAGCCGAGTGGTTCCTGAGCCGTCCTCAGCTTGCTGATAAAATTACCGTTACCGTCTTCAAAGTCACCGGTGAAACCAACACCGATGACCTGTCTCCGGCACCGGATGCCTGGTCGCGTCCAGATATCCCGCTGCACGCCCTTGCGATGTTGAAAAACGCCCGTGAAGGGATTGAGCCGGATCAACCGGGTGCCGTTGGCCCAATCAAACAGATCGAAGCCCTGCAACAGAAAGGTTTCCCTCTGGCCTACGTTGGCGACGTTGTGGGTACCGGTTCTTCACGTAAATCCGCAACCAACTCCGTGCTGTGGTTCATGGGTGATGATATCCCTCATGTGCCGAACAAGCGCGGTGGCGGCCTGTGCCTCGGTGGCAAAATTGCACCTATCTTCTTCAACACCATGGAAGATGCGGGCGCACTGCCGATCGAAGTGGACGTCAATGACCTGAATATGGGTGACGTGATTGACGTTTACCCGTTCAAAGGTGAAGTGCGTAACCACGAAACCAACGAATTGTTGGCGAGCTTCGAGCTGAAAACCGATGTGCTGATCGACGAAGTCCGTGCCGGTGGCCGTATTCCGCTGATTATCGGCCGTGGCCTGACCACCAAAGCGCGTGAAGCGCTGGGTCTGCCGCACAGCGATGTGTTCCGTCAGGCGAAAGACGTGGCGGAAAGCAGCCGCGGCTACTCGCTGGCACAGAAAATGGTCGGTCGCGCCTGTGGCGTGAAAGGTATCCGTCCGGGTGCCTATTGCGAACCGAAAATGGCGTCAGTTGGCTCCCAGGACACCACCGGTCCGATGACCCGTGATGAGCTGAAAGACCTGGCGTGTCTGGGCTTCTCTGCTGACCTGGTGATGCAGTCTTTCTGCCACACTGCGGCGTATCCGAAGCCGGTTGATGTGACCACTCACCACACGCTGCCTGACTTCATCATGAACCGTGGCGGTGTTTCCCTGCGTCCGGGTGACGGTGTTATCCACTCCTGGCTGAACCGTATGCTGCTGCCGGATACCGTGGGTACCGGTGGTGACTCCCACACCCGTTTCCCGATCGGGATCTCCTTCCCGGCAGGTTCCGGCCTCGTGGCGTTTGCTGCGGCGACCGGCGTGATGCCGCTGGATATGCCTGAATCTGTACTGGTGCGCTTTAAAGGCGAAATGCAGCCGGGTATCACCTTGCGTGACCTCGTACATGCGATTCCGTTGTATGCCATCAAACAAGGTCTGCTGACCGTTGAGAAGAAAGGTAAGAAAAACATCTTCTCTGGCCGCATCCTGGAAATCGAAGGTCTGCCGGACCTGAAAGTTGAACAGGCATTCGAGCTGACCGATGCGTCTGCCGAGCGTTCTGCTGCCGGCTGTACCATCAAGCTGAACAAAGATCCGATTATCGAGTACCTGAACTCCAACATTGTCCTGTTGAAATGGATGATTGCGGAAGGTTACGGCGATCGTCGCACCCTGGAACGTCGCGTTCAGGGCATGGAAAATTGGCTGGCAGATCCGCAGCTGTTGGAAGCTGACGCAGATGCAGAATACGCCGCGGTGATCAACATCGATCTGGCGGAAATTAAAGAGCCTATCCTGTGTGCGCCGAACGATCCGGATGATGCTCGTCTGCTGTCTGATGTTCAGGGCGCGCAGATCGATGAAGTCTTCATCGGTTCCTGCATGACCAACATCGGCCACTTCCGTGCCGCCGGTAAACTGCTGGATGCCCACAAAGGCCAGCTGCCGACCCGCCTGTGGGTTGCGCCGCCGACCCGTATGGATGCCGCGCAGTTGACCGAAGAAGGCTACTACAGCGTGTTTGGTAAGAGCGGTGCGCGTATCGAGATCCCGGGCTGCTCCCTGTGTATGGGTAACCAAGCGCGTGTTGCCGACGGTGCGACGGTGGTGTCCACCTCAACCCGTAACTTCCCGAACCGTTTAGGCACCGGCGCAAACGTCTATCTGGCGTCTGCAGAGCTGGCGGCAGTGGCTTCTCTGCTCGGCAAACTGCCGACGCCGGAAGAGTACCAGACCTTTATTGCTCAGGTTGATAAGACGGCGGTGGATACCTATCGTTATCTGAACTTCGATCAGCTGAATCAGTATACGGATAAAGCTGACGGCGTGATTTTCCAGACGGCAGTATAAATGCCACACCCTCTCCCTGTGGGAGAGGGGCTGGGGGTGAGGGCATCAGACCGCACCCCGCTAAAAGGGAGAGCTTCGGCTCTCCCTTTTATTTTTTAAGCGCACCAAATGTCTATTACTGACATTTCCAAAACTCATAGCATCGAATGTATTCACTCAGTCAATCTTTGACGCTCCATCCTTATGGCGCGCGGGTTTGCTTACGCCGAAAAACCGATCGGGAGAACATGCTATGCCGGGAAATGACCATGCACTGGTGACATTGCGTCCACAACTTACGCTGTATGCTGCACGCCAGCTCATCAACAACGCCATGGCGCAGGCCCGACGCAAACAGCGTGCGGTGAGCGTCGCGGTTGTGGATACCCACGGCGCGTTAATTGCCTTCGAGCGCGACGATAATGCCTCGGGCGTGACGGTGCAAACCGCCATTGAAAAAGCCCGTACCGCCGCGCTATTACGTGATCCCTCGAAAGTGTTCGAAGATTGCATTAATTCGGGGGCCCCCAGCTTCCTGGCGACGCCGGGTATTACCGCGTTGCAGGGCGGTGTGCCGGTGGTTGTCGATAATGCGGTTGCAGGTGCTATTGGTGTGAGTGGCGCAAGCGGTGACGAAGACAATGAGATTTCGACACTGGCTTCTCGTCTGGAACAGGCATAAGGGGAAGGGCATATGTCAGAGTTAACGGATCGTAAGGTCGCGATTATTGGCGGCAGCTCCGGTATCGGTTTTCGCGTGGCGGAAAGAGCAGCGGCAGAAGGCGCACAGCTGATCCTTCTGGGTCGTAGCCCACAGCGCCTGGATGAGGCAACGTTGCGCTTGCAGGCACAGGGTGCCCGCGTCGACACGGTTATCGTCGATGCTCATGATCATGCGGCGCTTGAGCGGACATTTGCCGCACTCCCGGCGCTGGATCATGTGGTCTCGATGATTGGCGATGTAATGGGTGGCGGGTTTTTAAGTGCCTCGATGGAGGTGATCCGCCACGTCATCGAGTCAAAATTCTTCACCAACGTAAAAATCGGCCAGCTGGCAGCCACAAAGCTGAACCCTGGCGGCAGCCTGATTTACACCTCCGGCACCGGAGGACGAGCTCAGGATGCCTACGCCAGCTACGTGGGGAATTTGGGCATTAATGCGCTGGTGGAAGGGTTTGGCCGTCGAGATGGCATCGGTGCGCCGCGTCAATGCGGTATCACCCACCTGGACAGTCACCCCGTTGACCCTGTACACGATTCTGTGTAAATGCCTTTTCTCAGAAGTGACCGTCCAGGCGGTCACCGAACTCGATAATAAAA
>NZ_CBFFRL010000006.1:23090-52711 GCF_965644215.1 Phytobacter sp. V69 | reverse complement strand
CTGGTGACGCAGGTGATACCAGTCGTGGTTGCCGTCGGTTTTGTCGAGGTACGGCAGGTCGGTTTTGGTGCGGTCGCTGATGTAGAACAGGTAACCCAGCACGGTCACGGCGTCACGCTGTTTGCCCGACCCGAGCAGTTCACAGACCGGGACATTCAGCGCCTTACCTAACAGGTCGAGCAGTGCAGCTTCAAGCGCTGCCACGGCATTAACACGCAGTTCAAACGTCCATGCGCCTTTGCCAAAATTGTCGAAATCGCTCGCCTGATTTCCCTTGTGAACGCGCTGAACCACTTTGTTCAGACGCGCCACTTCCTGCCCCAGCACCATCGGGATAGCGTCCACCAGCGTCTGGTAAATCACTTCCCCA
The DNA here is from genome assembly GCF_965644215.1 of Phytobacter sp. V69. Classification (NCBI taxonomy): domain Bacteria; kingdom Pseudomonadati; phylum Pseudomonadota; class Gammaproteobacteria; order Enterobacterales; family Enterobacteriaceae; genus Phytobacter; species Phytobacter sp. V69. The sequence goes on along the minus strand of NZ_CBFFRL010000006.1, from coordinate 52,341 downwards.
CCCGGTGCTTCGCCAACGCCGGTGTTACCGGCGTTGTCTGTCAGTACTACGATGTTACGTGTGAAATAAGCGTTATGCGCACCGCCAATGTTCATCAACATGCTGTCATGTCCGGCGACCGGAATGACTTTCATATCGGTAATGACGGGGCTTGCTTGCGTACTCATAATTATCGTCCTGTGACGGGTTTCAATTCGATACGTTTGATATCTCCCACCAGGACCAGGTAGCTCAATACAGCCACCAGGGCATGGATACCAACGTAGATCAGCGCGCCGTTAAACGAACCGGTTGAACCAACGATGTAACCGATAGCAATCGGGGTAACGATACCGGAGATGTTACCGAACATGTTGAACAGACCGCCGCTCAGGCCGCTGATTTCCTTCGGCGCAGTGTCAGCCATTACAGCCCAACCCAACGCACCGATGCCTTTACCAAAGAACGCCATGGACATGAAGCCGATGATCATCCATTCAATGTTGGTGTAGTTACAGAACACCATCACCATGGAGAGCAGCATACCCAGCACGATAGGTGTCTTACGTGCGACGTTCAGAGAGCCCGTGCGGCGCATTAACCAGTCGGAAATAATCCCGCCGAGCACCCCACCAGCAAAACCACAAATTGCGGGAATAGACGCAATAAAGCCCGCTTTCAGGATGGACATACCGCGCGCCTGAACCAGGTAAACCGGGAACCAGGTAATGAAGAAGTACGTCAGGGCGTTAATGCAATACTGGCCGAGATAGATACCAATCATCATGCGGGAGCCCAGCAGCTGCTTGATTTGGCCCCATTTTTCGCTGAACGGTACTTTCGCCTTGCCGCTTTTCTGATCCATGTTGATCAGCGCGCCGCCTTCTGCGATGTACTCAAGTTCTTTCTTATTCACCTTCGGATGCTGGTTCGGTTCATAAATCACTTTCAGCCAGATGAAGCTGATAACGATACCCAGACCACCCATGAAGAAGAACACGTGCGACCAGCCCACCTCGTGGGTCAACCAACCCATAATCGGTGCGAAGATAACCGTTGCGAAGTACTGTGCGGAGTTGAAAATCGCAACCGCCGTTCCCCTTTCCTGCGCCGGGAACCAGGCCGCGACTATGCGACTGTTACCAGGGAAGGATGGCGATTCGGCCAGACCCACCAGGAAGCGCAGGGTGAACAGCGCAACAATGATGCCGAAGCCGCTGAAAATATCGACAAACCCTTGCAACAGGGTAAACAGGGACCAGATGAAAATGGACCAGAAATAAACACGTTTAGAACCAAAGCGGTCAAGCAGCCAGCCGCCCGGAATCTGGCCAATAACATAGGCCCAGGAAAACGCGGAGAAAACATAACCCATACCGATAGGGTCAAGGCCGATATCTTTGGCCATTTGTGAACCGGCGATCGACAGCGTGGCGCGGTCACCGTAGTTAAAAGATGTGACGATAAACAGCATCACCACTATCCAGTAGCGAGCATTGGTGCGCTTTTCAGCGCTGCTCGCCGCTTGGCTTAATGTACTCATTGTTGTACTCCCGAAGCATAAATGTTCATGTACATTCATCCGGAACAGGACTACCTGTAGGGGCGAACCGAATGATGTATTTGTGTTTTTTTGCAGTTTTACTGCCGGGCCGCTATTCCCTGCGTACTGCGTTTTTTTAACTTGCGAGGAAAGTATAAAAAGGGGTACCTGAACTCTCACCGTGCAACAACACAACATTGAGTGGTCACGGCATGATGGTTTGTTGCAAAAGCCCAGGGGTGTGGGGAGTAACTCACGGAAATGAAAAGTTGGGGCGCTAACATTTGGTTAAAAGTCAGCCAGTTTTGAATAATGTGAAACGCATCGCTTGACGCAGTGTAAATGCACTTTTACCCCCCCTGCTGAGCAGGGGTTTTTACTGGCAAATGCCCGGTGCTTACTCGATTCAGTTACTGGATAATAGGCTGTGTCGCTATTCTACCGCTTATCGCTAAATAAGTAGGTAGCCCTCCTGTAGGGGGAGGGCCAAACCTCATTTCAACAGCGTCGCCCAATGCTCCACCCATGGGTTGGAAACCGACTCTGGCTCTGGATTTTCACTGGCATCGATCAATAAAACGTCACCCACGCGCTGTGCACTTTGCTCCTGCAATAACGCGTCAAATTGTTTACCGCCGCCGCAGAAATTGGTGTACGTACTGTCGCCCAGGGCAATTACACAATAGAGGAGGGTTGGCTGATAGCCTACCGTATCGCGAATGTACTGAAACAGCGGCACAATACTGTCCGGCAAATCGCCCTGCCCAGTTGTTGACGTCACCACCAGCGCATATTTCTCTTTAAAGGCGTCCCAGTCCGCAGGCTCCGGGTCTTCAAACACCGTCGCGCTGTGCCCCTGTTCGCTCAGAATCACCTGTGCCTCTTCGGCCACCAGCAACGCATTGCCGTACATCGTGCCAACAAAAATTCCGACTTCCGCCATGCTGCTCACTCCTTGCGTTAAACGTGATTCTCGCCATCCTGACCGCACGGCGAGACAAACTCAACCCTTTCATTCTCAGGGAGAAGTCCCTGCCAGCCAAACTGCGACAACGCCCGCATCCAGACCTCATCCAGCCCGGCATGCAGCGTCAACGGTTCACCGGTAAACGGGTGAGTGAGCGTTAACTGACTGGCATGAAGCATCAGGCGGTTACAGCCAAAATGTTCTGCCGCGCTGCGGTTCTGGCGCAAATCGCCGTGTTTGCTGTCGCCGATAATCGGGTGGCGTAAATGGGCGAGATGACGACGGAGCTGGTGCTTACGCCCGGTTTGCGGGTTGAGCTCAACCAGCCCGTAGCGCGTGGTAGGGAATTTACTGGTCGCCACCGGCATTTCGGTTGTCGCCATTCCGCGATACTGAGTCACCGCCGGCTGTGGGCCTTTATCTTCCCGGGCAAATTTGTCCGCGATCTTGTCCAGCTCTTCGACCAGCGGATAATCCAGTACCGCTTCGTCCATCAGCCAGCCGCGCACAATGGCGTGGTAGCGCTTGTGGATTTGGTGCTGTTCAAATTGCTGTGACAAAAGACGCCCCGCCTCACTCGATAACCCCATCAGCAGCACGCCGGAGGTCGGCCTGTCGAGACGGTGGGCGGTAAAGACATGTTGGTCAATCTGGTCGCGGACGGTTTGCATCACCACCACTTTTTCATCCCGATCGAGCCAGCTTCGGTGCACCAGCCAGCCGGACGGTTTATTCACCGCAACCAGCCATTCGTCCTGATAGATAATCTCAAGCATCAGGCGTCGTCTTCCTCGGAGAAGAGCGCGTCGAGTTCTTGCAATTGCACAAGGATGACGTCGCGTGCCGGGTGCGTCGAGTCGAGCGCAATTTCGTAATAAGGGGCAATCGCGAAGGATTCAGGCAGCGGATGCTCGCCATCCAGCAAGGCGTGCATACGGGGAATCAGCACCCATTGCAGCCACTCGAACGGTGCGAGGGTATCCATACAGAAAGGTTGAGTACTGTTGAACACGCTGGCATCCGGCGCAACGGACTGCCACTGATTGTGCTCACGTAACAGCGCCTCGATAAGCTGTAATTGCTGGCGCACGCGGGAAGGAAGCGTCATGAAAACCTCGGATAGCAAACGGACTGGCGCGCAGGATAGCATCTGTGACGAGAAATAAAAAAAGGGAGCACTGTAAAAACAGTGCTCCCGGTTCGTTTCGCAGCAATCCAGCTACTTTTCGTGCTCCCTGCTCATCCATGAAAACTTTTCCTGTGGGTCTCCTGACCCGTGTTCATCCTTAAACTCGCGCATCCTGCCCACACCACCCCGATGTGGATTAGCCTCATCCGTAAAGCGAGTCCTTGATCTTCCTGATCCACCGAACATCCCGACCGGCTCTCGTTCTCCCTCCTGGAGGTGTCCTTTAATGCGATCCTGCATTTTCCACTTTGCTTAATCCTGAAGCCTTTCCGTGAAGCACCATCCTGGTGTATCCCGTTTCGAAACAACATCATCCTGATGTTCGTTTCAGTGTGCGACTCCATGTCGACGGAAATAGAATTACCCATTACGCTTCGTCTTACAAGTGCACCTAAGGCAAATACTTTCCCCGTTTACTATAAATAAACTAAGGTTATTAATTTTAATTAATTGATTTTGATGGATAAGATAAAGTTGGGTGCGAAAGAGACAGGGAAATGATCAGGCAATCTCTCACAAACTCTGTAAGAGATCTCTCACAAGAAAAATAGCAATAAGGATTACAGAACAGGCTCAAGTTGATTGAGGAAGTCCGCAAGATCTGAGGAAAGGACGGTACGCTGGCGGGTTCCCAACGTCTCTTTCACCACTTCGCCGCTTAGATTGCACAGCGAAATCACGTCAATATCGCTGTCCAGCGTGGCAATAAACAGGGTCGGCGAAAGCTTAAGTCTTTTCTGCGTGACCAGGTGCCCAATCAGGTTTTCCTGAACACGCTTGAAATCGTCGGCGCTCCAGGTTTGCAGCAATGTAAGCGTTTCCCCGCGAAACGTTGCGCGCATATCCCCGGCAAACTGTGTGGTATAAAACGCGTGAAGCGCAGGTTGTACCATAATATCCATCGCACGTTCAATCGCGTTTACATTCTGCTCGGGAAAAAACGGCTGCGGCTGCCATGTGACGAGGATATCGGTCGACGAGATAATGCACGGTGAAGGCACGCCATACAGATCTTCACTTTGCGGCCAGGTGCCGTACGACTGCTGCCATGCATCGCAGTAGCGCGTAGTAAACGCTTTCAGGGCAAGGGATATCTCTTTTTCCACCGATTTCTCTCTTCATCTATGCCAGGGTACACTTTGCCTATTAGTGTACCCGTAAATATGGCGATGAAACATGTCTTCCTATGATAACCACCAGGCGCTGTCTGGTCTGACGCTTGGCAAAACCACCGACTACCGCGATCAGTATGACGCCAGCCTGTTGCAGGGCGTTCCCCGCAGCCTGAACCGCGACCCGCTGGGATTAAAACCAGAAAGCCTGCCCTTCCACGGCGCGGATATCTGGACGTTGTACGAACTCTCCTGGCTCAATGCCAGGGGGCTGCCGCAGGTGGCAGTCGGTCACGTAGAGTTGAACTACGCCAGCATCAATCTGGTGGAATCCAAAAGCTTTAAGCTCTACCTCAACAGCTTCAACCAGACCCGCTTCGCAAGCTGGGATGACGTGCGCGCCACGTTTGAGCGCGATCTGAGCGCCTGCGCGCAAGGCGATGTGACGGTTGCCCTGTACCGACTCGATGAAATTGAAGGCCAGCCGATTGCCCACTTCCATGGCAGTTGCATTGATGATCAGGACATTGTCATTGATAACTACGCCTTCGATGCCGATCTGCTCACCGGCGCGGCAAGCGGCAAGGTGATAGAAGAGACGCTGGTCAGCCATCTGCTGAAATCCAACTGTCTTATCACCCACCAGCCCGACTGGGGCTCCGTGCAAATCCAGTACCGAGGCCCGAAAATCGACCGGGAAAAACTGCTGCGCTATCTGGTGTCGTTTCGCCATCACAATGAATTCCATGAGCAGTGCGTCGAGCGCATCTTTACGGATATTCAGCGTTTTTGTCAGCCAGAAAGCTTAAGCGTCTACGCCCGCTACACCCGACGTGGCGGGCTGGATATCAACCCGTGGCGCACCAATACCCCGTTTGTTCCCGCAACCGGGCGTCTGGTTCGTCAGTAATCGCACAATTTTTTGCTATCTGCGAGGGAGATTCCATGCGGCAGGTTGTTAAACGTCATAACCCGAGGCTATTGTAATCATCAGGGAAGATACAATTTTCATCCCGTAAGGAGTTCACTTGATTACACATATTAGCCCGCTTGGCTCGATGGATATGTTGTCGCAACTGGAAGTCGACATGCTGAAACGCACGGCCAGTAGCGACCTGTATCAACTGTTTCGTAACTGTTCACTCGCAGTACTTAACTCCGGGAGTCTGACTGACAATAGCAAAGAGCTGCTATCTCGTTACGAGAGCTTCGATATCAACGTCTTACGCCGTGAACGCGGCGTAAAACTGGAACTGATCAATCCGCCGGAAGAGGCGTTTGTCGATGGGCGCATCATTCGCTCACTGCAGGCGAACCTCTTCGCCGTCCTGCGCGATATTTTGTTTGTGAATGGTCAAATTCACAACGCCGGGCGACTCCAGCATCTCAATCTTGAAGACTCTATCCATATCACGAACCTGGTCTTCTCTATCCTGCGAAATGCCCGTGCGCTGCACGTGGGTGAAGCGCCGAACATGGTCGTGTGCTGGGGCGGGCACTCCATCAATGAAACGGAATACCTGTATGCGCGCCGCGTCGGCACCCAACTGGGCCTGCGCGAGCTGAATATCTGCACCGGCTGCGGTCCGGGTGCGATGGAAGCGCCGATGAAAGGCGCGGCGGTAGGGCACGCGCAGCAGCGCTACAAAGACGGGCGTTTTATTGGCATGACCGAACCGTCGATCATCGCCGCTGAGCCGCCTAATCCGCTGGTCAATGAACTCATTATCATGCCGGACATTGAAAAACGTCTGGAAGCCTTTGTCCGCATCGCCCACGGCATCATCATCTTCCCGGGCGGGGTGGGTACGGCAGAAGAACTGCTCTATCTGCTCGGTATTTTGATGAACCCGGCCAACAAAGATCAGGTATTGCCGCTGATTCTGACCGGGCCGAAAGAGAGTGCCGATTACTTCCGCGTGCTGGATGAGTTTATCGTCAACACGCTGGGGGAAAGCGCACGTCGCCATTATCGCATCGTCATTAACGACCCTGCCGAAGTGGCGCGTCTGATGAAAAAAGCCTTGCCGCAGGTGAAAGAAAACCGCCGCAAAACAGGCGATGCCTACAGCTTTAACTGGTCGATTCGCATTGCGCCAGATTTGCAGGCACCGTTCGAACCGACGCATGAAAACATGGCCAACCTAAAACTGTATCCTGACCAACCCGTCGAAGTGCTGGCAGCAGATCTGCGTCGTGCCTTCTCGGGCATCGTCACGGGTAACGTGAAGGAAGTGGGTATTCATGCCATCGAAAAATACGGCCCGTACAAAATCCATGGCGACCGCGACATGATGCGCCGCATGGACGACTTACTGCAGGGCTTCGTCGCCCAGCACCGTATGAAACTCCCGGGCTCGGCCTATATTCCTTGCTACGAAATCTGCACCTGAACCATAAGGGCGGCCTATGTCGCCCTTTCCTTAATCTCGCCAGCCAATCGTTTGCGTCGCCCTGACACTGCAGATAAACATTCATAAAACCGATATTAATGCTGATAAAACGCTGAAACACGCGAATTAAGCAGGTCTTTTATCACGTTTTAACCCACATACTTTGCTTGCGAATCCCGCCAATGATAGCCTTCGCGACCATAAATTTCATGCAGAGATCCATTTTCAGAGCTTTAACCCAACAATAACCACATTAAAAGTGAATTATTGCATTTGCGATCGGGATCACTGATCCATTCATAACATAAATGTATCGTGCCGCCCGCCAATAGTTACGGGAAGAAATTATAAAAAAACCGTAAAGAAAAGAATTTCGTATTACCGCCGTGTTCTTTGGCATTGGATTTGACCAAACAGCGGCATTACTTCCTCCTGGAGATATTAGATGGAAACGACTCAAACCGGCACCATTGCTTCGATCGAGACACGAAGCGCATGGCGTAAAACGGACACCATGTGGATGCTCGGACTGTATGGCACCGCCATTGGCGCAGGGGTACTTTTCCTGCCAATCAATGCGGGTGTGGGTGGGATGATCCCGCTGATTATTATGGCGATTATCGCTTTCCCAATGACCTTCTTCGCCCACCGCGGTCTTACCCGTTTCGTCCTCTCCGGTAAAAACCCAGGGGAAGACATCACCGAGGTTGTAGAAGAACACTTCGGTAAAGGCGCAGGTAAACTGATTACCCTGCTCTACTTGTTCGCTATCTACCCGATTCTGCTGGTGTATAGCGTGGCGATTACCAATACGGTGGAAAGCTTTATGACCCACCAGTTGGCTCTGACCCCGCCGCCGCGCGCTATCCTGTCGCTGATCTTGATTGTCGGCATGATGACCATCGTTCGCTTCGGCGAGCAGATGATCGTCAAAGCAATGAGCATTCTGGTGTTCCCGTTTGTGATTGCCCTGATGGTGCTGGCGATATATTTGATCCCGCAGTGGAGCACCAGCGCGTTGGATACGCTCTCTCTGAGCAGCGCAAGTGCAACAGGCAACGGTCTGTGGATGACGCTGTGGCTGGCGATTCCGGTAATGGTGTTCTCCTTTAACCACTCGCCGATTATCTCCTCCTTCGCCGTGGCAAAACGCGAAGAGTACGGGGTGGAAGCAGAGCGTAAATGTTCACGCATTCTCTCTTACGCACACATCATGATGGTCCTGACCGTGATGTTCTTCGTGTTCAGCTGCGTACTGAGCCTCTCCACGGCAGATCTGGCCGCGGCAAAAGCGCAGAACATCTCTATCCTGTCGTACCTGGCGAACCATTTTAATGCGCCGGTCATTGCCTGGATGGCACCGATTATCGCCATTATCGCCATTACCAAATCCTTCCTCGGCCACTACCTGGGCGCACGTGAAGGCTTTAACGGCATGGTGATTAAATCCCTGCGCGGTAAAGGCAAATCCATCGAAATCAACAAACTGAACAAGATTACCGCGCTGTTTATGCTGGTCACTACCTGGGTAGTTGCAACGCTGAACCCAAGCATCCTCGGCATGATCGAGACCCTGGGCGGCCCGGTTATCGCGATGATCCTGTTCCTGATGCCGATGTACGCCATTCAAAAAGTACCGGCTATGCGTAAATACAGCGGCCACATCAGCAACATCTTTGTTGTCGTGATGGGTCTTATCGCTATCTCCGCCATCTTCTTCTCTCTGTTCAGCTAATCCCTTACCGCCGTCAGCACGGCGGCGCTTTTCCCCCTGATCTTTTAGCCATGGATACTGCATCATGATCAGCGTATTCGATATTTTTAAAATCGGTATTGGCCCCTCCAGCTCTCACACCGTTGGGCCAATGAAAGCCGGTAAGCAGTTCACGGACGACCTGATCGCACGCGACATGCTGCAAACCGTCACCCGCGTGGTGGTTGACGTTTACGGTTCTCTCTCACTGACCGGGAAAGGTCACCACACGGATATCGCCATCATTATGGGGCTGGCGGGAAATCTGCCGGACACAGTGGATATCGACGCCATTGCTGAATTTATTCAGGACGTTAATACCCACGGACGGCTGCTGCTGGCAAACGGTGCCCATGAAGTGGAGTTCCCGGTGGATAAATGCATGAATTTCCATGCAGATAACTTATCGCTGCATGAAAACGGGATGCGTATCACCGCCCTGAACGGTGAAAAAATCCTTTATAGCCAGACCTATTACTCAATTGGCGGCGGTTTTATTGTTGACGAAGCCCATTTTGGCCAGAGCAATGACGCCCCTGTTGCCGTGCCTTATCCGTACAAATCCGCCGCAGACCTACAGCAACACTGCCGCGAGAGCGGGCTATCCCTGTCCGGTCTGATGATGCAAAACGAACTGGCGCTGCACAGCAAGGCAGAGCTGGAAGCGCATTTCTCCGCCGTTTGGGGGGTCATGCATGGCGGCATCGAACGCGGCATCACCACCGAAGGCGTGCTGCCAGGTAAACTGCGCGTCCCGCGCCGGGCGGCGGCCTTGCGCCGTCTGCTGGTGAGCTGCGATAAAACCACCAGCGACCCGATGGAGGTGGTTGACTGGATTAACATGTTCGCACTGGCCGTCAATGAAGAAAATGCGGCGGGCGGGCGTGTGGTCACCGCACCGACCAACGGTGCCTGCGGCATTGTGCCGGCGGTGCTGGCCTATTACGACAAGTTCATCCGTGAGGTCAATGCTAACTCGCTGGCGCGCTATCTTCTCACCGCCAGTGTTATTGGCTCGCTGTACAAGATGAACGCCTCGATTTCCGGCGCGGAAGTGGGCTGCCAGGGCGAAGTCGGCGTTGCCTGCTCCATGGCCGCCGCCGGGCTGGCGGAACTGCTCGGTGGAAGCCCGACGCAGGTGTGCATCGCCGCCGAAATCGGCATGGAACACAACCTTGGCTTGACCTGCGATCCGGTGGCCGGACAGGTACAGGTGCCGTGCATTGAGCGTAATGCCATTGCCTCGGTAAAAGCGGTCAACGCCGCGCGGATGGCGCTGCGCCGTACCAGCGAACCGCGCGTTTGCCTGGATAAAGTTATCGAGACGATGTACGAAACGGGCAAGGACATGAACGCCAAATACCGCGAGACCTCTCGTGGTGGGCTGGCGATGAAAATCGTGGCCTGCGATTAATCATCCGACGCCTCGATTTGCGAGGCGTCTTCCCGAATCCCCCGCTGCGGATAGTCTCTCGGCCCCGTCAATGTTACCCTGAGCGCCTGTATCATGGTCTGGAGGGAACGATGGCTATCCATCTGCTCATTGTTGACGCACTCAACCTTATTCGACGTATTCACGCAGTTCAGGGGTCACCCTGCGTCACCACCTGCCAGCACGCGCTGGATCAGCTGATTCTCCACAGCCAGCCCACTCACGCGGTCGCCGTCTTTGACGATGAGGCCCGCAGCCAAAGCTGGCGGCACCAGATGCTGCCCGATTACAAAGCCGGAAGGCCGCCCATGCCGGATACCCTGCACGATGAAATGCCCGCCCTGCGCGCGGCTTTTGAGCAGCGCGGCGTGCAAAGCTGGCTGTCGCCGGGTAACGAAGCCGACGATCTGGCCGCCACGCTCGCCTGCAAAGTGGCGTCGGCGGGCCATCAGGCCACGATCGTCTCGACGGATAAAGGCTACTGCCAGCTTCTGGAACCGGGCATACGCATTCGCGACTATTTTCAAAAACGCTGGCTGGATGCCCCCTTTATTGCCAGCGAATTTGGCGTTTCGCCTCAGCAACTGCCTGACTACTGGGGACTTGCAGGCATTAGCAGCTCAAAAATACCGGGCGTTGCGGGCATTGGCCCGAAAAGCGCGGCCCAGCTGCTGACCGATTTTCAGGATCTGGAAGGCATTTATGCCCGTCTGGACGAAGTGCCGGAGAAGTGGCGCAAGAAGCTAGAGGAGCACAAAGAGATGGCGTTTGTGTGCCGCGATATCTCGCGCCTGCAAACGGATATTCAGATCGACGGTAATCTGCAGCAGTTGCGCTTAACGCGAGGACAATGAATTTCCCGGATGCGGCTGCGCCTTATCCGGGCTACACACCGCACCAGCCGTAGCCCCGGTAAGCGTCAGCGCCACCGGGGAAGTTCCCGGATGCGGCTACGCCTTATCCGGCTACCGACCGCACATGCCGTAGCCACGGTAAGCGCCACCGGGGGTTTCCCGGATGCGGCTGCGCCTTATCCGGGCTACAGACCGCACTAACCGTAGCCCCGGTAAGCGTCAGCGCCACCGGGGGAATATCCCGGATGCGGCTGCGCCTTATCCGGGCTACACACCGCGCCAGCCGTAGCCCCGGTAAGCGTCAGCGCCACCGGGGAAGTTCCCGCATGCAGTAGCGACCAAACCATGCCGTCTCGTACAAAATCATTCTTTTTGCCCTGTCCATTCTCCTGTCACTGGTATGAGCGTTATGCTTCTACACGTAATCCGTACGTTTTGAATTTCTCGAGCACAACGGCAATCTCTTCATCATCCAGCACCGGAACCGGATCAACAATCGCCAGCGTGCTGAGATACAGTCGGGCGAGCACTTCCACCTCGTGCGCCAGCCACAGGGCTTTCTGCAGGTTTTCTTCGCAGGCAATCAGGCCGTGATGCTGCAACAATGTGGCTTTGCGGTGTTGTAAGGCCACCGCCACGTGTTCTGAAAGCTCGCGGGTACCGAAGGTGGCGTAAGGCGCACAGGGTATGGAATTTCCCCCGGCAGCGGCAATCATGTAGTGAATGGCCGGAATGGGGCGATTGAGGATCGACACAGCGGTGCAGTGAACCGCGTGATTGTGCACCACCGCATGCGCATCGGGGCGCGTCTGATAAGCGGACAGGTGAAAACGCCATTCGCTGGAGGGCAATTGTCCGCTTTCATAATTCCCATTGTTATCGACGTACACAATCATTTCTTCCGTCAATTTTTCGTAGGGAATGCCGCTTGGCGTAATTAACATGCCGTTGTCAAAACGCGTGCTCACATTCCCGGCGGTGCCCTGGTTTAACCCCAGTCGAGTCATCTCCAGGCAGGTATCAATAATGTCTCGGGATAAACGCTTTCTTTCCATTTTTATTCTCCACTGCCCCATCGTCCTGCATCACAGGATTCACAGGGGAAAGACTGTTGCGACCACAGAGAAATCAAGCGTTCCCGGTGGCCGGATTCTGTTTTCATTGATTCGAAGAAGTGCCCTGCATAATGCGCTCCAGCGCCTGCTGCTGTTCCCAGAGGGCCAGATACGTCTGATATTTGCGATCCAGAAAATCGCGGCGGGCGGGGTTCGCCTTCACTACCTCTCCTGGAGCCACCATGGCAAGGCAGGCCGACGGGAAATCGGCAAACACCTTGCAGGCCACCGCCCCCGTGATTGCCGCCCCGAGGGTGACGGCATCTTCTTCGCGCATCAGATGGATATCGCACCCGGTCACATCGGCGTATTCACGTAGCCACAGAGGGTTATGCGTCGCCCCGCCGCACAGTGTCAGGCGGGAAATCGTATGGCCTTGCTCCCGCATGGCCTCCATGATGTGGCGCGTTCCACAGGCAATCGCCTGCAGCGTGGCAAGGTAAAGCCTGGCGAGATGAGGTTCACCAGGCTCAAGCGTCAACCCACAGACGCTGCCCCGCGCATCCGGGCGAGCACGCGGGGAGCGATTACCGTGGTGATCGGCAAGAATATGCAGATGGCGGGTCGGCTCCGCTTCATCCAGCTCAAGACGGGCGACCCATTCGTTGACCAGCGAAACCGGGTGGCATCCGCGTGCCTTTGCTTTGGTAAACAGATCGGCACTGCCGCCAGATTCGGTTAGCGTCCAGTCCACCAGCGCGCCCGCCGCGCTCTGGCCCCCTTCGGTCAGCCAGTATCCGGGCAGCATCGCCGACCAGTACGGCCCCCAGACGCCGGGCGTATGAATTTCCCCGCTGCTGCACAGCATATGGCAATTAGATGTGCCACTAATCAGCGCCAGCGTACCTTCTGGCGAAGCGCCCGCCAGGGCAATCCCCCCGGCGTGCGCGTCAATCATGCCGCTTGCCACCACCACACTGGTGGTAAGCCCGAGCGCCGCTGCGGCTGCATCCGAGAGCGTGCCAACCGCCGCGCCGGGCGGCAGGATCTGCGACGGTATTTTCTGTTGCAGGTCGTCTAAACCTGCGGCCGCAAGCAACGATGTGCTAAAGCGTTGCTCATGGGCCAGGTAATTCCACTTACAGGTCAGCGTGCAGAGCCCGGCCATGTCCTGGCCGGTGGCTTTCCACACTAAAAAGTCAGCCAGATCGAAGAGACGGTGCGCCTGTGACCAGGTTTCGGGCAGGTGACGCTTAATCCACAGTACCTTTGGCAATTCCATTTCAATACTGACTTCCCCGCCGACATAGCGCAGCGAGTCATCCTGCGTCGCATTGATAAAAGCCGTCTCCTCCCCTGCCCGATGGTCCATCCACATGATGATGTCGTGGCCAGGCTCGCCCTCTGGCGACACGGCAAGCCCTCTTCCCTGCGCATCGAGCACCACCAGCGAACAGGTAGCATCAAAGCCAAGCGAGTCGATCTCATTCGGCGATACCTCAGCCGCCCGTACCGCCTCTTTCACTGCCCAACAGACCTGCTGCCAAATCTCAGCCGATGATTGCTCTACCCGCTCGCCGCCGGGCCGGTACTGCGAAATGGGGTGTGCCGCAAACGCCAGCCGCTCGCCGACGTCGTTATACACGCCCGCCCGCACGCTCGCGGATCCCACATCTACGCCGAGGAAATAGCCACGTCCCATGATTCGTCCCTCTTAAGCCACATTGCAGGGCAATAGACTCGCCCTGGCGGCATTATTTCTTACCAAATGGATGGAGTAATTTTTCGATTTCCGGGGTATTGATGTTCTGCGCATTGACGAATTTCACCGGGATATCGATCTCTTTCGCTACCGGTTGCCCCGTAATAGCGGCATTGAGTGCTTTGATCCCCTGATAGCCAATCTGATAGGCGTCCTGCACCACGAAGCCCTGAATCACGCCGGAATTTAAAAAGTGGATAATGGCTTCGGTGCTGTCAAAGCCGATCACTTTCACTTTGCCTTTCATATTCTGGCTGTCGATGGCATTGGCAACCCCCAGCGTTGAGCCTTCGTTAGTGCCGTAAATACCTGCCAGATCCGGATTCGCCTGGATCATATCGATCGTCTTATCCATCGCTTTTTGTGGATCGCCATCGCTGTATTGCACCGGCAGCACCTGGATATCCGGGTATTTCTCTTTCATACGCGCGATAAAACCTTCGGAGCGTTCAATCGCCGAGGAGGTCCCGGCCACGTGGGCAATAACCCCCACTTTGCCTTTGTTATTCACCTGAGCGGCCAGCGCATCGGCGGCTTCGGCACCGGCTTTACGGTTATTGGTCGCCACAAAGCTGACCGGAATGCTGGAGTTGACCCCGGAATCAAAGGTCACCACTTTGATACCGCGAGAGTTGGCGGTTTCGACCAATGGGGCCAGCGCGTTCGCATCTAACGCGGCCAGCAGCAGCCCATCAGGTTTCTTCGCCATCGCGTTTTCCACCAGCTGAATCTGCTCAGCAATCTGGGTTTCATCCGCCGGGCCAACGTAGCTGGTTTTATCTCCTAACTCTTTGGCGGCCGCTTCGGTCCCCATCTTCACGGTCTGCCAGAATTCATGCTGAAACCCTTTACTGACGACCGGCAGGTTTAACTCTTTTCCCAACGCGCTGGTTGCCATGCAGGCCAGCAGGGATAAGGCATAGACGATATGTCGGGTCTTCATTGTTATGCTCCATTTTGAATTAACGCCCCAAACGGCGGGGGGACAGGGTCCCGAACGGTCGGGAGGGCAAGCTTCAACGTAATTTTTTGCGTAATGTGTCAAGGTATACCGCTGCAACTACCACAACCCCCATGGCAACCATCTGCCAGAACTGCGAGACACCCATCAGGTTCAAACCATTTTTCAGCACGCTCATAATGAAGGCGCCGATGATGGTTCCGCCGATGGTGCCAATACCGCCCATCAAACTGGTGCCGCCAATGACCACCGCGGCAATGGCTTCCAGTTCATAGCCAACGCCCACCGTAGGCTGGCCGGAGTTAAGGCGTGATGCGAGGATCACACCGGCAACCCCGGTCAACAGGCCACAGAAGGCGTAAACAAAGATTTTGACACGCTGAACTTTGATCCCGGAAAGGTGTGCGGCAACCTCATTGCTGCCCACGGCATAGACATAGCGGCCAATCACCGTTTTTTTCAGAATGTAGCCCGCAATCAGCGCAACAATAAGCAGATAGAACACCGGGTAAGGCAGGAGATCAAACAGTCGCCCCTGCGCTAACAGCTTGAATGACGGGTAATCGGCAAAGTAGATAGCCCGCCCGTCGGTCATCACCATGTTGATACCGCGCACCGACATCATCAACCCGAGGGTGGCAATAAACGGCGGGATCGTGGCTTTGGTCACCAGCAGTGCATTCACATAGCCGCACAACCCACCGGCAATGACGCCGCCCAGAATGCAGACCGGCAACGGCATGCCGAAGGTAGCGCATATCCCCACCGCCACCCCGGAAAAGGCCACCACCGAGCCCAGCGATAGATCGATACCGGCGGTAATAATGACGAACGTGACCCCAATCGCCATAATGCCGATCACCGATGTTTGCAGCGCGATGGTCATTAAGTTTTCGGTATTAAAGAAAAACGGCGAACTCAAACTAAAGAACAGCACCAGAATAATCAGACTCAATAACGGCGCCAGCCGCATTAACAGTTCTTTATTAACTTTAAATTTATTATTGCTTTCAGGAGAGGTGACAGAGACATTCATTATTTAATCCTCTAACGTTGCAAATTGCATTATTTTTTCCTGGGTGGCGTGCTCGGCGGAAAGCTCCCCCGTAATGCGACCATTGCGCATTACCAGGATACGGTCACACATGCCTAACACCTCCGGCAGTTCGGATGAAATCATAATGATGGATTTGCCACTGGCGACCAGTCGATTCATTAATTCATAAATTTCTAATTTTGCCCCCACATCAATACCACGAGTGGGCTCATCAAAAATAAGAATATCGGTGTCTTTGCAGACCCAGCGCGCAATAATGATTTTTTGCTGATTACCACCGCTTAAATTTATGGCCGCCTGTTCAAGATGCGGTGTTTTTATTCGCAACGCCTTCACCTGCTCCAGGCAGGTTTGCTGGCAACGCTTTGCATTGACATTGCCCAGTGCGTCGGCATATTCCGGGTAATTTCCCAGCATAATATTGCTTTCAACGGATAACCCCAGTGCCAGCCCCTCTTTTTTACGGTCTTCCGTTAAATAGCTGATGCCTTTATTGATGGCATCAGGGATACCTTTTATCGTGGTCGGCTGGCCGTTTAACAGAATGGTGCCTTCGTCGATAGGGTCAGCGCCGAAAAGTGCACGGGCAAGCTCGGTACGCCCCGCCCCCATTAAACCTGCAAACCCCAGGATCTCTCCCCGGTTTAGCGTGAGGTTGATATCCTTTAATACCCCTTTACGCGCCAGCCCTTTGACGTCAAGTACCGGTTGCAACGCCTGCTGTGGCTCGCGTTTCGGGTAGATGTTGCCTAAGTCGCGGCCCACCATCATCGCAATCAGGTCGCTGATTTTGACCGCATCATAGTCGACGGTAGCAATGTACTGCCCATCGCGCATGATGGTGGCACGGTCGGCAATCAGCGCCAGCTCTTCCAGGCGGTGCGAGATGTAGACAATGCCCGTGCCCTGCTCTTTCAGCAGCCGGGTCACGGTGAAGAGACTTTCGATTTCCGTTTCAGTTAATGCAGCGGTCGGTTCATCCATGATTAATATTTTGGCATTCACCGAGATCGCTTTGGCAATTTCCACCATTTGCTGTTGGGCGACGGTCAAATCAGCCACCAGCGTGTCAGGAGAAATGGTCAAATTGAGTTTTTTCAGAATATCGGCAGTCGCCTGCCGCTGGCGGGATTTATCTAACCGCCAGTGATTGCTTTTACAAAACTCACGACCAATATAAATATTTTCTGCCACCGTTAAATCAGGGAAAAGATTAAATTCCTGATGAATAATGGTCACACCTGCATTCTGAGCGCTTAACGGATTGATGAATGAAACATTCTGATCTTCAAAAACAATACTGCCTTCATCCGGTTGATAGACGCCTGATAATATTTTCATTAACGTCGATTTACCGGCACCATTTTCCCCTAACAGGGCGTGCACTTCACCGCGACGTAAATTGAAATTCACATTACTCAGCGCTAATACCCCTGGAAAACGCTTCGTGATATGACTCATTTGTAAAAACGTTTCGGACATTGCTGCTTTCCTCAATAATCAGAAATTGCAGTCAGTGAACAGGCCAAAAACACGTTGCAAACGAAGCCCCATCACCCTTGTTCCTGTGATTTAAACAACCTTCAATCTCGCTAACTCGAGTTAGCTTAGCACCACATAAAGCTATTTTAGCAACCAGAAATTGCCAAATTATTTGAATTCGAATTGTGACACCCAGCAAATTAATCATTTTATCTAATTGTTATTTAATGCATTTAATTAAAATCCAGAAATTTATAAATTTGATACAGATCGAATTTTAACCAGTAGTCGTGAGCGCACTCACAGTTCAATAACAAAAAAGTTGTATTGAAAACGCGCAAATATCTAAGCTGAGTCAAGTTAGCAAAAATACAAAAATCTCTGCGATTGTCGCAGTGGCCTCCCTATGCCACTGAAATGCAACGCGACTTATAGCTAGAAAAGGAACAATGAATGATGAAAATCAGCTTGCCGAAAATTGGCATTCGCCCGGTGATTGACGGACGTCGTATGGGCGTTCGCGAGTCGCTGGAAACACAAACCATGAACATGGCGAAAGCCACCGCCGCACTGCTGACGGAAAAACTGCGCCACGTGTGCGGATCGCCGGTGGAGTGCGTGATTGCAGATACCTGTATCGCCGGTATGGCGGAATCCGCCGCCTGCGAAGAGAAATTCAGCCATCAAAACGTCGGCCTGACCCTCACAGTCACTCCATGCTGGTGCTACGGCAGCGAAACGATCGATATGGATCCGCTGCGCCCGAAAGCCATTTGGGGCTTCAACGGCACAGAACGCCCGGGTGCCGTCTACCTCGCGGCTGCGCTGGCGGCCCATAATCAAAAAGGGCTCCCGGCGTTCGCCATCTACGGCCACGATGTGCAGGATGCTGGCGACACCTCCATTCCTGCCGACGTGGAAGAAAAACTGCTGCGTTTTGCCCGCGCCGGTCTGGCGGTTGCCAGCATGAAAGGCAAAAGCTACCTGTCGCTCGGCGGCGTGTCGATGGGGATTGCCGGATCGATTGTCGATCACAACTTCTTCGAATCCTGGCTGGGTATGAAGGTGCAATCGGTGGATATGACAGAGCTGCGCCGCCGCATCGATCACAAGATTTAC
The DNA here is from genome assembly GCF_965644215.1 of Phytobacter sp. V69. NCBI lineage: Bacteria > Pseudomonadati > Pseudomonadota > Gammaproteobacteria > Enterobacterales > Enterobacteriaceae > Phytobacter > Phytobacter sp. V69. The sequence continues at coordinate 33,683 of NZ_CBFFRL010000006.1, read as the reverse complement.
GACGAAGCCGAACTGGAGCTGGCGCTGAGCTGGGCCGATCAGAAATTCATTTACGGCGAAGACAAAAACGCCCAGAAATACCAGCGTGACGCTGAACAGAGTCGCAATGTACTGCGCGAAAGCCTGCTGATGGGCATCTGTATTCGCGACATGATGCAAGGAAATAGCAAGCTGGCGGAGATAGGACGTGTTGAAGAGTCGTTGGGCTATAACGCCATTGCCGCAGGCTTCCAGGGGCAGCGTCACTGGACCGATCACTATCCCAACGGCGACACCGCCGAGGCCCTGCTGAACAGTTCGTTTGACTGGAATGGCATCCGTGCACCGTACGTGGTGGCGACAGAAAACGACAGCCTCAATGCCGTCGCCATGCTGTTTGGTCGCCAGCTCACCGGGACAGCGCAGGTCTTTGCCGATGTGCGCACCTTCTGGTCCGCCGAATCCGTACAGCGCGTCACCGGTCATACCCTGAGTGGACATGCTGAACATGGCATTATCCACCTGATCAACTCCGGTTCGGCTGCGCTGGATGGCACCTGCAAACAGCGCGATAGCGAAGGCCTGCCGACCATGAAACCGCACTGGGAAATCAGCCAGAAAGAGGCCGATGCCTGCCTGGCCGCAACCGAATGGTGCCCGGCAATCCACGAATATTTCCGCGGCGGCGGCTTCTCCTCACGCTTCCTGACCGAAGGCGGCGTTCCTTTCACCATGACCCGCGTGAACATCATCAAAGGGATTGGGCCGGTAGTGCAAATCGCCGAAGGCTGGAGCGTCGAGCTGCCAAAAGCGGTACACGACACGCTGGACAGACGTACCGATTCAAGCTGGCCAACAACCTGGTTTGCCCCGCGCCTGACCGGCAACGGCCCTTTCACCGACGTTTACTCGGTGATGGCGAACTGGGGTGCGAACCACGGCGTGCTGACCATCGGCCACGTTGGCGCTGATTTTATTACCCTGGCGTCCATGCTGCGCATTCCGGTGTGCATGCATAACGTGGAAGAAGAGAGCATCTATCGCCCCACCGCCTGGGCGGCGCACGGCATGGACACGGAAGGCCAGGATTATCGCGCCTGCCAGAATTACGGGCCGCTGTATAAACGTTAACCCCTCAACCCCTTCCCCAACCAAGAGGGAGCTGATGCGTTTTCAGGAGCGATTATGAAGCAAGAAGCTATTCTCGTTCTCGACTGTGGCGCCACCAACGTGCGGGCAATGGCCGTGGACCGCCGGGGCAATATTGTCGCCCGCGCGTCGACCCCCAACGCCAGTGCCATCGCTACAGAAAACTCCAGTTGGCATCAATGGTCGTTAGACGACATCCTTCAACGCTTTACCCACTGCTGCCAGGCGATATCCGCCGAACTCTCTTGCTGGCACCTTCGCGGCATCACCGTTACCACCTTTGGCGTGGACGGCGCGCTGGTCGATGAACAGGGCGAACTTCTCTACCCGATTATCAGTTGGAAGTGTCCGCGCACCCAGGCGGTAATGGACAACATCGCCCGCATCATGCCTGCCCGGCAATTACAGGCGCTCTCCGGCGTGGGCGCATTCAGCTTCAACACGCTGTATAAGCTGGTGTGGCTACGGGAAAACGCCCCGCAGCTTATCAACAACGCGCACGCATGGCTGTTTATCTCCTCACTACTGAACCACCGTCTGACGGGCCATTTTACCACCGACATGACGATGGCAGGCACCAGCCAGATGCTGGATGTACATCAACGGGATTTTAGCCCGGAGATTCTGTCTGCCGCAGGGTTGCCTCGTCGCCTTTTTCCACAGTCGGTTGAGGCGGGAGACGTTATTGGCCCGCTGCTTCCGGCAATGGCAAACCGGCTTGGACTCGCCCCCGGTATTCCGGTGATCTCCGCCGGACACGATACCCAATTTGCCCTATTTGGCGCCGGAGCCGGGCATGACGAACCGGTCCTCTCCTCCGGCACCTGGGAAATTTTAATGGTGCGCAGTCGCCAGGCGGATACCCGGTTGCTCAGTGAATATCCCGGCTCCACCTGTGAACTCGATAGCCAGCCCGGTCTGTACACGCCGGGCATGCAATGGCTGGCCTCCGGGGTTCTCGAATGGGTGCGCAAACTACTATGGAGCGCAGAGACCCCCTGGGCCGCGCTTATCGAGGAAGCGCAGCGCCTGCCCGCCGGAGCCGACGGGGTAACAATGCAGTGTGATTTGCTCGCCGGGCAGCGCAGCGGCTGGCAGGGGATCACCCTCAACACCACCCGTGGCCATTTATATCGTGCCGCGCTGGAAGGGCTGACGAATCAGCTGCAGCGCAATTTACAGACGCTGGAAAGCATTGGCGGATTTAAGGCCAATACGCTTCTGCTGGTCGGCGGCGGCAGCCGTAACATGCTGTGGAACCAGATAAAAGCCAACGCCCTGGGCATTCCCATCAAGGTGCTGGATGACGCGGAAACCACCGTCGCGGGGGCCGCCATGTACGGCTGGTATGGCGCGGGAGAATTTACCAGCCCGGAGCAGGCCAGAGAGCAGGTCAAGTTTCAGTACCGCTACGTTTATCCAGATAACGAACACGTAATGCACGAAGAAGGAGTGTGAAATGCTCAAAACTATTTCGCCACTGATCACCCCCAGCCTGCTTAAGATCCTGGCGGAAATGGGGCATGGCGATGAAATCATTTTCTCAGATGCCCATTTTCCGGCGCACAGCCTGGGTCCGCAGGTGATTAGGGCGGATGGATTGCAGGTTCATGCCCTGCTGGAAGCGGTGATCCCGCTGTTTGAACTCGATAGCTACGCGCCGCCGCTGGTGATGATGGCCGCTGTCGAAGGCGATACGCTGGACGCAGAGGTTGAAGCACGCTATCGCGCGGCGTTATCGCGACACGCCCCGTGCCCGGAGATTACGCGCATTGACCGCTACGCCTTTTATGAGCGCGCACAGCAGGCGTACGCCATTGTGATAACCGGCGAAACCGCGAAGTATGGCAATATTTTATTGAAGAAAGGGGTGACACCGGCATTTAGCCTGTGAAATCTGAGGAGCTAATTGACCTGCCAGGCAGGTCAGTTATGCAGCAAACACTTAGCGCTCGTCGCGACGACCGCCCACCGCAGCCCACCAGCGACGGACGTGAACCGTCACTTCTTCGCGGTCATGGTAAAGCTGGCGCGCCTGAATCTCAGCATTGATGCCATGCTCTTGCAGCTGTTCCTGAATATACGCCAGGTTCTGCTGCACCTCTTCGTAGCGCTTTTTCATCGGCAGCTTGAGGTTGAAAATGGTCTCGCGACACCAGCCGTTAACCAGCCACTGCGCCATCAGTGCGGCGACTTTGGCCGGTTTTTCCACCATGTCGCACACCATCCAGGTGATGTTGTTGCGATTCGGGCGATAGCGGAAACCGTCTTCCGGCAGCCAGGTGACCTGCCCGGTATCCATCAGGCTTTGCGCCATCGGGCCGTTATCCACGGAGACAACCCACATATTGCGTTTGACCAGTTGGTAGGTCCAGCCGCCGGGACAGGCCCCCAGATCCACCGCGTGCATACCGTTCGCCAGGCGCTCATCCCACTCATCGGCCGGGATAAACACATGGAACGCCTCTTCCAGTTTCAGCGTCGAACGGCTTGGCGCGTCAGACGGGAATCGCAGGCGCGGGATGCCCATAAAGAACGGTGAGTTATTGGTGGTGTACGAATAACCGGTATAGCAGCAGCCCGGTGCAATAAAGAATACATGTACCACCAGGCGCTTCGGCGTCTCGTAGTTCACCAGAATGCCCGCTTCACGCAGCGCCGCACGTAGCGGTACGGTGAATTTGCGGCAGAACTTCATCAGCTCTTTGCTTTCGTTGGTGTCCGCCACTTCCACGCGCAGATCGCCGCCTTTTTCCACTACCCCCGTCAGCATGCCGACGATCGGTGTAATGCGATCTTCCGGCGGCAGATTCTGTAACAGCTCACCCACCACAAACATCTGACGGGCGAAGATCAGCGAACTGAACGGCAGCTCGCGTGCCAGTTTGTCTGCATCTTCTGGCTGATAGCACTCAAAAATGACATAGCCCGCGTTCTCTTTCACGCGGGCAAAGCCGAACACCTCACGGCGACCGGCTTTGTCGGTAATCTCTGCAGCACACTCTTTCTCAAAACCAGGGCGGCACAGTAAAACAATCTTATTCATGAACAACGCCCTTACGTTTCAGACGGATTGCACCAATAAACATTAACACCCACCCTGCCAGGAAGCAGACGCCGCCGACAGGGGTAACAAACGCCCACAGGCGCAGATGCAAAAGCGCCAGGCAATACAGACTGCCGCTAAATAACACCGTGCCCAGGGCCATAAAGACACTACTCCAGTAAAAACAGATGCTGATACGACGTTGCATCGCCACCGCCAGCCCCAGAACTGCCAGCGTATGGAATGCCTGATAGTCGAGGCCGGTTTGAATCCAGCCCATCTCAACAACGCCCATCGATTTACTCAAAACATGCGCGCCAAAAGCTCCCAGCGCGACATAAACAAAACCGCTGATGGCGGCGAAAATCAACATGAAACGGCTGGTCATGTGCGTACCCTAAAGTCATGCGCTTACCGCGCGTACAATTATTGTTCGTAGCGGAAACGGAATTTTTCCTGTTCCGTTGCCGCTTTTGCCAGGATCCACTGTCGAAAGGCGGCTATTTTACCCAGTTCTGCCTGGCTGTCATGACAAACCAGATAAAACGCATTCTTACTGACCAGAACATCATTAAACGGGCAGACCAAACGGCCTGCTTCAATTTCGGACTGTGCCATCACATTGTTGGCCAGTGCGATTCCTTGTCCATGGATTGCCGCCTGTAGCACCATCGCGCTATGGCTAAAGATAGGTCCCTGCTGAACGTTAAGGTTAAGACCTAATTGCCGCGTATAAGTTTGCCAGTCGCGACGAGAGGCATCGTGCAACAGGGTGTGTTGCGCCAAATCCGCAGGCGTTTTCAAGGGCTTATCGCCCGTTAATAATAACGGTGAGCAGACCGGAAGCAGGTATTCGGCGTACAATTTTTCAACGCGCAGCCCCGGCCAGTTGCCGCGACCATAGAAAATGGCCACGTCGACGTCATCCGCTAGTTTATCTTCCTGACGGTCCACGGCCTGGATTCGCACGTCGATTCCCGGATAAGCTGAGTTAAAGCTGGAGAGACGCGGCACCATCCATTGAATGGCAAAACTGGGCAATAAACTGACCGTCAGCGCCCCTTTGGCACTGCGCGCCTGGAGTTTACGCGTGGCTTCGGTCAGTTGGGAAAATATCTCTTTAATATCCTGAAAATAGCTCTGCCCTTCCTCGGTTAATAGCAGAGAACGATTACGACGACGAAACAGTTTCAGCCCCAGAAAATCCTCGAGAGACTTGATTTGGTGGCTTACTGCAGCCTGCGTCACAAATAGCTCATCTGCCGCGCGCGTGAAACTTAAATGACGAGCTGCGGCATCAAAAACACGTAATGCATTGAGTGGTGGTAATCGCTTGGACATGGTTATCAGGCTTAGATGTTAAGGCGTTTTAACAAACAGGAAACAACGTTTAACCTATTAGTTTTTTTAATCTGAGCCATTATAATTTGTCCGTTGAGGTTCTACCAGCAAATACCTATAGTGGCGGCACTTCCTGAGCCGGAACGAGAAGCTTTTTTTGGAATGCGTGTTCTGAAGGGCTTTTGGCTTAAGTTGTGATGTTGTGTTGTTGTGTTTGCAATTGGTCTGAAATTCAGGCCACGGTAGCGAGGCTACCCTTTTTCACTTCCTGTACATTTACCCTGTCTGTCCATAGTGATTAATGTAGCACCGCAAGATTGCGGTGCTTTTTTTTGCCTGAAAGACGGTGTTATTTCTTCTCCAGTGCAACCATCTCTTTCACATCACTACGGTTGATTTGCTGTTCCGTACCGTTGGCATCTTTATACGAGATCATACCGGTTTGATCATCGGTTTTCGGTTTCCCGTCGGAGACTATCGTACGCCCGTCGTTGGTGTGCAGGGCATAGTTTGGACCCGAACAAGCGCTCAGTGCAAAAGAAAGCAGACAGGCAGAAATAATTGCAGCAGTCTTTTTCATCTTCTTCTCCTCATAGCAATTAATGCTAAATAAACCTAATTAAGTAACAGGCTTAAACATCTACCCAACACTATCTAGCATAACCTGCTTACAGAAGACTGCCTGGACAAACAGACAATTCCGATGGTTATCAACTTCCTTGCTCCGGGGAGAAATTTGCGCGACGATCAACCGATTGATACGAGGAATACCATGAACGCTTTCAACCCGGCGCAGTTCCGCGCCCAGTTTCCCGCGCTCGCCGATGCCGGTATTTATCTGGACAGCGCCGCCACTGCGTTAAAGCCACAGGCAGTCATCGATGCAACGCAGCAGTTTTACAGCCTGAGCGCCGGTAATGTGCACCGCAGCCAGTTTGCCGAAGCGCAGAAGCTGACGGCACGCTACGAAGCCGCCCGCGATCAGGTGGCGACGCTGCTCAATGCCCCCTCTGGCAAGAACATTGTCTGGACGCGCGGTACCACCGAAGCCATCAATATGGTGGCGCAGAGCTATGCCCGCCCGCGTCTGAACGCCGGCGATGAAATCATCGTCAGCGAGGCCGAGCACCATGCCAATCTGGTGCCGTGGCTGATGGTCGCAGAGCAGACGGGCGCCCGCGTGGTCAAACTGCCGCTGGGAGCCGATAACCTGCCGGATATCGCCCGTTTACCGCAGTTCATCACTGCGCGCAGCAAAATCCTCGCCCTGGGGCAGATGTCGAATGTCACCGGCGGATGCCCGGACCTGGAGCAGGCTATCGCCATCGCCCACGATGCGGGCATGGTCGTAATGGTGGACGGGGCGCAGGGCGTTGTGCATTTCCCGGCTAACGTTCAGCGTCTGGATGTCGACTTCTATGCGTTCTCTGGCCATAAGCTGTATGGCCCGACTGGCATCGGCGTGCTGTACGGTAAAGCCGAGTTGCTGGACGCGATGTCGCCGTGGTTAGGCGGCGGCAAAATGATCACCAAAGTGACGTTTGATGGTTTTCAGACGCAGCCCGTGCCGTACAAGCTCGAGGCCGGTACGCCAAACGTGGCCGGGGTGATTGGTCTCGCCGCCGCGCTGGAATGGCTTAACGATTTTGATATCGCTCAGGCAGAAAGCTACAGCCGTGGGCTGGCAACGCTTGCCGAAGACGCGCTCTCAAAACGCGCGGGTTTCCGCTCTTTCCGCTGTCAGGATTCCAGCCTGCTGGCCTTCGACTTTGCGGGCGTACATCACAGCGATATGGTCACACTGCTGGCCGGTTATGGCATCGCACTGCGCGCCGGACAGCATTGCGCTCAGCCGCTACTGGCCGCACTGGGAGTAAAAGGGACGCTTCGCGCCTCTTTTGCCCCCTATAATACGCAACATGATGTGGACGCGCTGGTTGACGCCGTTGACCGCGCCTTAGATTTACTGGTGGATTGATGATTAACGCCGTATTTGCCGGGCATCCCTTTGGCCATACCGTTACCGAAGAGACGCTGTGCCAGACATTTCTGCCCCTTAAACAGTGGGAAGATAAATATCGTCAGCTGATTTTACTGGGTAAACAGCTGCCTTCGCTTTCTGACGACCTTAAAGCGCAAGCGCGCGAAATCGCTGGCTGCGAAAATCGCGTCTGGCTGGGATGTACGGCAACAGAAAACGGCACGCTGCACTTTTTTGGCGACAGCGAAGGTCGGATCGTGCGCGGTATGCTGGCCGTATTGCTGACCGCCATTGAAGGCCAGCCGCCACAGGTGTTGTTGGCAGGCGATCCGCTGGCGCTGTTTGACGAACTGGGATTGCGCGCACAGCTAAGCGCCTCACGCAATCAGGGACTGGCGGCGCTGGCCGCCGCCGTGCAGGATGCAGCACGTCAGGCGCTGGCCTGACGCTCCGCTTTAGCCATCATTTTTTTCAGTGCATGCGAAACCGCCACAAACCCAAAGGTGGCGGTCACCATGGTCGCCGCACCAAAACCAGACGCACAATCCATCCGTTTCGGCCCTTCTGCCGTGCTCTTCATCGCGCAAACCGAGCCATCGGCCTGCGGGTAAACCAGCGCTTCGGTGGAAAAAACACAGTCCACGCCCAGTTTGCCTTTGCTGTTTTTGACCACGCCAAAATCGCTTTTGAGACGCTCGCGCAGTTTTGCCGCCAGCGGATCCTGAATGGTTTTTGCCAGATCGGTGACCTGGACCTGGGTCGGATCGATCTGCCCGCCCGCGCCGCCGGTGGTCACCAGCGGGATTTTGTTACGACGGCAATACGCAATCAGCGCCGCTTTCGGGCGAATGCTGTCAATAGCGTCAACCACGTAGCTGTAGCTCGCGTCCATATACTCGGCGACGTTATCCGGCGTGACGAAATCGTCCACTACGGTGACGCGGCACTCGGGGTTAATCTGTCGGATACGCTCGGCCATCACTTCCGCTTTCGCCAGCCCGACGCTACCGCCGAGCGCGTGAATTTGACGGTTGGTGTTGGTGACGCAGACGTCGTCCATGTCGATCAGGGTAATGGCGCCAATTCCCGTGCGCGCCAGCGCTTCGGCAGCCCATGAACCGACACCACCAATACCGACGACGCAGATATGCGCATCGGCAAAGACGTGCAGCGCTTTTTCACCGTATAAACGCGCCGTGCCGCCAAAACGCTGACGCCAGGCATCGCTGATTACCACAGACATAAGACCTCAGATGTAAAAGGGTGAGGTTTATCCCTCACCCCTGCTGTTGCTGACAACCCCTCAAGCACTGAAATGAGGTAGCCCGATAAGGCGTTCGCGCCGCATCCTGGGATCCCGGCTGCGCTACGCTTACCCGGGCTACACCGTCCATAAATCCAGTGTGGCTTTGTCAAAAATCTGAAGGATGAGATAGCCTCACCCTTATCCTTAAAAACGAGCGTTAGCGTATCACACTCAGCCGCTAAAGACGTTACCCGCGCCCGGCGCGGTTTTCAGCACCCATACGCGGCCATAATGGTTGTACCACCCGGCGCGGTGCCCGGCATCCGGGCCAATGCCCTGATAAATATCGAAGTGCTGGCCCTTAATCGCACCGCCGACGTCCAGCGCCACCATCAGGCGTAACTCATACTGACCGGTAAATTTGCCATTTACATCCAGCAGCGGCACTTCCGCCAGCAGCGTGGTCCCCGCCGGAATAATGCTGCGATCGGAGGCCACGGAGGCGCGACCAATCAGCGGTACCGCACTGGCACCTTTTACCGGTGCGTAAGATTGCGGTTTAAAGAAAACGAATGACGGATTTTCTTCCAGCAGCGCACGCACGTCCGCTTCACTGTGGGTTTCGCCCCAGTGGCGGATAGCCTGCATCGACATGTCTTCTTTTTTATACTCGCCGCGGTCGATCAGCACCTTACCGATACTGCGATAGGCATGCCCGTTTTTGCCGGCATAGCTAAAGAAGTTGAGCGGGCTGCCATCGCCAAAGTCGATATAGCCGCTACCCTGCACATCCATAATAAAGTTATCCATCAGCGAATTGCTGTAGGCCAGCACGTAGCTGTCGCTCAGCGCGCCCGCGTAAATCTCGGCACGGGAAGGCAGACGCCCGCGTTTAGACGGCATACGGTAAATCGGGTACTGGAATTCGCCCTGGCGGGTGTGACGCGCCTGCACAACCGGGGTGTAGTAACCGGTGAACTGGACGTTGCCGTAGTTATCGGCCCCTTCCATCTGCCAGGCGTCGATACCGTACTGGCGCATCGTACGGGTATCGCCCCCGGCGCGCAGCCAATCCTGTATGGCGTTATAAACGTTGCTCTGCCCTGAATAGAGGCGCGGAGAAGCGCTGCGGATTTGATTCACCTGCTCGGCGAAATCGCCCGCGTTAATCGGCGCGCCAGTCGCATCAGGCTGGTTTACCAGAGAGAAGGGCTGGGAGAATTTCCCGTCCTTATATTGTTGACCGCGATCGGTCGGCTTTGAAGTACAGGCAGCGAGGAGTGCAACCATTGCGCCTGCGAGTAGATAATTTGCCCAACGTCCTTTCATTTCTCTCATCTTCTGGTTAATCCGGAGCGTGATGAAGATAACAAACCGCCCCTGCTAATGAAATGCGATTGCGCAACCTGACGCAAATTCGGTACAAAAAACAATCTTATCGTACTGTTTTTATACAATTGTCACGCTAATACGTCATTCCGTTAAAAAAGGGTTGCATCAGAATGTTAGCGGAGTATAGTGCGCATCCACGGACGCGGGGTGGAGCAGCCTGGTAGCTCGTCGGGCTCATAACCCGAAGGTCGTCAGTTCAAATCTGGCCCCCGCAACCAATTAAAATCAGAAGTAAATTTACTCGATGGAAGAGTAAACGCAGACGCGGGGTGGAGCAGCCTGGTAGCTCGTCGGGCTCATAACCCGAAGGTCGTCGGTTCAAATCCGGCCCCCGCAACCAATTACAATCTGATGCACATTTACTCGATGAAGAGTAAAGACGGACGCGGGGTGGAGCAGCCTGGTAGCTCGTCGGGCTCATAACCCGAAGGTCGTCGGTTCAAATCCGGCCCCCGCAAC
>NZ_CBFFRL010000006.1:0-23085 GCF_965644215.1 Phytobacter sp. V69 | reverse complement strand
TCCCGGACGCGGGGTGGAGCAGCCTGGTAGCTCGTCGGGCTCATAACCCGAAGGTCGTCGGTTCAAATCCGGCCCCCGCAACCAATACAATGGACACCCTAACGGGTGTTTTTTTGTTTTTATTCTTCAGCATTCACGCTGCGCCATTGTTGGCTGCCCTCATTCACCCCAGTCACGTACTTATTTACGCTCCTGGGGATTCATTCCGTTGCCGCCTCGGCGCAACCTGAGTGATTCGAACAACATCCTTAAAAAGCTAGCCTCTTCTTGCCAGCGTTGCGCCATCGGCAAAGTACGCCTTAATCCCTGCCAGAATAGACTCAGCCACCTCTTGCTGGAATTTCGCGGTCTTGAGCTTACGCTCCTCTTCCACGTTACTGATAAACGCGGTTTCGACGAGGATCGATGGAATATCCGGTGCTTTCAGCACCGCAAACCCGGCCTGCTCGACGCTGTTCTTATGCAGATTATTGATGCTACCCAGTTTCCCCAGCACTGCTTTACCAAATTTCAGGCTGTCATTGATGGTCAGCGACTGCACCATATCGAACATCGTGTGATCGAGATAGCGATCGCCGCTCTTGCTGACCCCACCGATTAAGTCGGAGGCGTTCTGCGTTTCCGCCAGATATTTCGCCGCCGTGCTGGTCGCCCCTTTGGTTGAAAGGGCGAAGACCGATGAGCCGCTCGGCTGGCGGCTGGTGAACGCGTCCGCATGAATAGAAACAAACAGGTCGGCGCGCTGCTTCTGCGCTTTGGCGACACGCACTTTCAGCGGGATGAACACATCCTCATTGCGCGTCATGTAGGCTTTCATATTGCCTTCCTGCTCGATAAGCGCACGCAGGCGACGGGCGATTTGCAGCACCACATCTTTTTCCCGGGTCCGGTATTTACCGATAGCGCCCGAATCCTCACCGCCATGTCCCGGATCGAGCATAATCACGATCGGGCGATCTCGCCCTGCTTTCCCCGGCTGCGGCCCGCTTTGCGCAGGAGGCACCTGTTTTTCCAGGTCACCCTGGTTGTAATCTTCCAGCAACGCCAGCAGCGGATCCTGCACATCTTTCGCATTCGCCGGATAGAGATCCATCACCAGACGTTCTTTAAATCCAGCCACCGGCGCAAGGGCAAAGAGCTGCGGTTTAATATCCTGCTTAAGCTCGAACACCATACGCACCGTTTTCGGATCGAACTGCCCAACGCGTGCCGATTTAATAAAAGGATCGTCGTCGCGGATTTGCGTGCCCATGCCTTTCAGAACAGAGTTCAGGTTGACGTCTTCAATATCCACAACCAGGCGATCCGGATTGCTGAGCGCAAACTGGCGATATTTCAGCACGTGGTTAGACTCAACGGTGACGCGAGTATAGGTTGACGCAGGCCAGACGCGTACCGCCACCACCTGACTGACGGCAGCGAGACCGACCTGACTCACGCTCAATAACCACATAGCGCCCGCCCCTTGTAACAATCCGCGGCGGCTCAGCCTTGATTGACTTCCCGACATGCTTCTCCCGAGCAAAAAAGGTGAAATACTTAATAAACGTCAGATTTGACCGAAAACTTTAACGAATGACGCATAAACTGTCATCAATAAAAGGGTAAACATACGCAATACATGCTTCGGGAGGCAGGTATTATTCTTTGTCAAAGACGCATTTATGGCTTGCACCGGGCGCCATAAAAGAATAAAAATACATTTTTTACGAATAATCATGCAGTGAGGGTAGGCCGTGGTAAAGGAACGCAGAACCGAACTGGTACAGGGATTTCGCCATTCTGTTCCCTATATTAATACCCATCGGGGAAAAACGTTTGTCATTATGCTCGGCGGCGAAGCCATTGAGCATGAAAACTTTTCCAGCATTGTCAGCGACATAGGCTTACTCCACAGTCTGGGCATTCGCCTGGTGGTGGTGTATGGAGCACGCCCGCAGATTGACGCTAATCTTGCCGCGCATAAGCACGAGCCGCTCTATCACAAGCATATCCGCGTAACGGATGCCAAAACGCTTGAGCTGGTAAAACAGGCTGCCGGTCTGCTGCAGCTGGACATTACCGCCCGCCTTTCCATGAGCCTGAACAATACGCCACTGCAGGGTGCGCACATCAACGTGGTGAGCGGCAACTTCATTATCGCTCAGCCGCTGGGCGTAGACGAAGGCGTCGACTACTGCCACAGCGGACGTATCCGTCGTATCGATGAAGACGCGATTCATCGTCAGTTAGACAGCGGCGCGATTGTGCTGCTGGGGCCGGTTGCAGTGTCCGTGACCGGCGAAAGCTTCAACCTCACCTCGGAAGAGATTGCGACACAGTTGGCCATCAAGCTGAAAGCAGAGAAGATGATCGGCTTTTGCTCGTCGCAGGGTGTCTACAACGAAGACGGGCAGATTGTCTCCGAGATGTTCCCGAACGAAGCGCAGTCGCGGGTGGAATCCCTCGAAGAAGAAGGCGATTACCATTCCGGTACAGTGCGCTTCCTGCGCGGTGCCATGAAGGCCTGCCGCAGTGGCGTGCGCCGCAGCCATCTGATCAGTTATCAGGAAGATGGTGCGCTGTTACAAGAGTTGTTCTCTCGCGACGGTATCGGCACGCAGATTGTGATGGAGAGTGCAGAGCAGATTCGCCGCGCCACCATTAACGATATCGGCGGTATTCTTGAGCTGATTCGCCCACTGGAGCAGCAGGGTATTCTGGTGCGCCGTTCACGCGAACAGTTGGAGATGGAGATCGATAAATTCACCGTGATTCAGCGCGATAACCTGACCATCGCCTGTGCGGCGCTCTATCCGTTCCAGGAAGAGAAAATAGGTGAAATGGCCTGCGTGGCGGTTCACCCGGACTACCGCAGCTCATCGCGCGGCGAGGTTTTACTCGAGCGTATTGCCGCTCAGGCGAAGCAGATGGGTCTGAGCAAACTCTTCGTGCTCACCACCCGCAGCATCCACTGGTTCCAGGAGCGCGGCTTTACGCCGGTGGATATTGATTCCCTGCCGGAAAGTAAAAAAGAGATGTACAACTATCAGCGTCGTTCAAAAGTGCTGATGGCAGATTTGGGGTAAGTCGAACGGTTGCCCCCATCGCAGAGATGAGGGCTCCGTTCTAATCGTTTCAACGATATCTACATCGTTGCAAAAATGTCATTCAGCCCGCTGCGTCTTTCGGTTCGCGTGGCAATCGCCTGCGCCAGAATGCGCTCATCGGCATACAGCGACAGCTGCTTTTTCGCACGGGTAATCGCGGTATAGACCAACTCTCTTGTCACCACCGGCACAACCTGCCCCGGCAAAATCAGCGCCGCATGATCAAACTCCGAGCCCTGCGATTTATGTACCGTCATGGCCCATGCGGTGTCGTGTTCCGGCAAACGGCTGGGCTGCACGGATTTCATGCTGCCGTCCGGTAACGGGAACCAGACGCGAATACCCTGCTCCTGTTCAAGCGCAATACCGATATCGCCGTTAAACAGCCCCAGCGACGCGTCATTGCGCGTGATCATCACCGGCCTGCCGTGATACCAGCGAGAATGCGCCGGGCGGATCATACGCCGCTGCCGAACAAGCGCCTGCTCGATACGCTCGTTCAGCCCGCTCACGCCAAATGGCCCTTCACGCAACGCACACAGCAGCTGATATTCACCGAACGCGGTGATGACATCCTGCGGCTGCGCTCCTTCGCGCACCAGCGCCAGAAAACGGCCATAGCCTGCCAGCGCATCCTCGATCATGCTCTGATAATCTTCGCTGCTTTGCAGGTGTTTGCTTTCGATATCGCTAAATCCCTGGCTCAGCACGGCGCGCGACGCGGCTTTATCGCCACGGTTAACCGCCGCCGCCAGTTGCCCTATGCCCGAATCACTGCCGAAGCGATAGCTTTTTTGCAGCAGACACAGGCTGTCACGCAACGCACTGGCCGAAGAGCCTTCACCAGCAGGAACTGTGGTGCCCGTAATCCGCGACAGCTGCGCGGCACGCTCCGGGGTGAAGCCTTTGTTGACCCACGCGCAAATGTCGCCCAGCACCGCCCCGGCTTCCACTGACGCCAGCTGGTCGCGGTCGCCAAGGAAAATCACCCGTGCGTGTTGCGGCAGCGCGTCAATCAAGCGCGACATCATCGGCAGGTCAATCATCGAGGCTTCATCCACCACCAGCACGTCCAGATGCAGCGGGTTTCCGGCGTGATAACGTAATCGCTGGCTGCCGGGCAGCGCGCCCAGCAGGCGGTGCAACGTACTGGCTTCATCGGGCAGCGTCGCCTTTTGCTTGTCGGTCAGCGGCAACTGACGCAATGCAGCGCCTAATGATTCCGTCAGGCGGGCAGCCGCCTTTCCGGTGGGAGCCGCAAGACTAATGCGACAGCGTGCGCCATCGGCCATTTGCACCAGCGCGGCAAGCAGCTTCGCCACCGTCGTGGTTTTCCCGGTACCCGGTCCGCCAGAAATCACCGACACGCGGCGGCGAGTCAACGCAACTGCCGCCGCCACCTTCTGCCAGTTAATGTCATCAGACGGCGGAAACAGTTCGTTCAGCGCCTGTTGCAGACGGACTTCGTCGACCACCAGCGGCTGATTCACCTCAGCAAAAAAGGTGGCAATGCTGCGTTCATTGCACCACATACGGTTCAGGTAAAGGCGGTCTGCGACGAGGATCATCGGCGTTGCCGTCTCTCCCCCGCTAACCGCTGGCGAGGCCAGCAACGTCTCGCGCCAGTCAGCCGGATTTCTGGCCTCTTCATAGAGAGAAGCCAGCAACGGATGCGCTTTGGCAGGCAGGTTTTGCGCCGATAAACGTGAAAGCGGCAAGCAGACATGCCCTTCACCGGCATCAAAGCTCAGCATCGCCGCGGCCAACATCACCGCTGGTTCATCATCACCGGCAACGGTCAGAGCGAATTGCACATCCAGCGGGCGCAATATTTTCAGCTCGGCGGCCTGTTGCAGTAACGTACGCAGCATCATTGCGCCACCTCCTGGGTTTCCCCGGCAAACAGGGCATCCATCTGGCTTATCAATGCCACATCAGGCCGGGTAGTAAAGATCCCCTGCTGCGGATTGCCAGGCTCGACGCCGCGCAGGAACAGGTAAATTACGCCGCCAAAATGCTGCTCATAATCGTATCCGGCGATACGGTGGCGCAGGTAGCGATGAAGCGCCAGCGTATACAGCTGATACTGCAAATCGTAACGGTGAGACTGCATGGCGACCGCCATCGCCTCACGGGTATAGGCCTCGCTGGATTCTCCCAGCCAGTTGGATTTGTAATCCAGCAGGTAGTAACGCCCTTCGTGGCGAAACACGAGGTCGATAAAACCCTTTAGCATGCCGCGCACATCGCGGAAATCGAGCGGCGGGCAGTCGGCCGACAGGGGATCGTACTGGCGGATCAGTCCGTCGAGCGCCCCGGCATGCAGGTTTTGCGCAATAGGGATGTAAAATTCCATCTCGACCTGCTTATCTTTTGCCGTGAGCTGATGCAAAGACGCGCCCGTATCGGCCAGCGGCGCATGCAGGATCGTCTCGATCCATACGCTGATAACCGGTTGCCAGTGCTCTTCAAAACCCCCGCGCTGAAGTTTTTCTGCCACCCAGTCAGGAACAATCGGCTGGGTGAAATCCAGATCCTCAAACAGGCTATGTAAGAAGGTCCCCGGCGATGCGCCGCGCGGGAACTGGTGCGGTGTCAGCATCGGTTCGGGCAGCAGGTCTCGCTCCCCGGCGGCATCAAGGTCCAGACGCGGCAGTAAATCTTGCGCAATGCCATGCGCACGCTGTTGCAAACCCGAGTAACTGGTCACGCGCCAGTCATCGCGTACGGTTCGTGTCATCTGCCGGGCCGCTAACACCTGTACGGCGTCCTGCGGGGCCAGCCAGCGAATGTTATCCGGCGCATCAGGTATGCAAAGGGCGATATCGTCATTGCACAGCGTCTCGATACAGGCCCGAAGTCCCTGCGCATCGCACGGCTGGCCCTGCTGGATAAGACGCCCGAGCGCGTTGAGATGGAAATCGCTGTCCCCTGCTTTCTCGCCGCGACGACGAAAAATCGGCGCAATGCCCAGGCTGCAATGCCAGACCGAACGCGTCAACGCCACGTACAGTAAACGCAGGTCTTCCGCCAGGCGTTCGGTTTCCGCCAGCTCAATGCTCTCCTCGGCCTTGCTGAGGTCCAGCACTGGCGCAAATGAGGTGCGGTCGTGGTA
This sequence comes from Phytobacter sp. V69, assembly GCF_965644215.1. Lineage (NCBI taxonomy): Bacteria > Pseudomonadati > Pseudomonadota > Gammaproteobacteria > Enterobacterales > Enterobacteriaceae > Phytobacter > Phytobacter sp. V69. Next base: position 16,881 of record NZ_CBFFRL010000006.1, on the reverse strand, counting down.
GAACGCCTGATCCTGAACGCGGAAATTGGCGATAAAGGGCAGCCAGACCAGCGGGTATTCCAGCCCTTTCGATTTGTGGATGGTGACGATTTTCACCAGATGCTTGTCACTTTCCAGGCGCAACTGCTCGCTTGAGGCATTCGCATCCGGCTCGGCAATATGCTGCGCCAGCCAACGCACCAGCGCATGTTCGCTCTCCACCTGAGTGCCCGCTTCCTGCAGCAATTCACTCAGATGCAAAATGTCCGTCAGACGGCGTTCGCCGCCAGGCGTCGCCAGCAGGTTTTCCGCCACGTGCCGGGCGCTCATTAAGGCGCGCAGCATCGGCATGACGCCGCGTTTAAGCCACATCTCCCGCCAGCCCGCGAACTCTTCCACTACCGCATCCCAGGCCACTTCGTCCAGGTTCAGCGTTTCGATATCCAGCGCACTCAGGCCGAGCATGGAGGTCGCCAGCGCGCTGCGTAACGTGCTTTCGCGTTCGGGCGTCAGCACCGCCTGCAGCAGCCAGAGCAGCTCCTGAGCTTCTGGCGTGTCAAACACGCTGTCGCGGTTAGAGAGGTAAACCGACGGGATATTGAGCAGGACCAGCGCATCGCGAATCAGCGACGCCTCATGGCGGCTACGGATCAACACGGTGATGTCGGATGCCCTGACAGGCCTGGATGTATCTCCCTGATGCAGCATTGCATCACCTTGCTGCCCAGCAATCAGCCAGTCACGGATTTGCGCAGCGCAGAGGTCAGCCATAAAGGTTTGATAATCCCCGACACCAACGCCATCGCCTTTCATCAGCCACATCGCCATCGCTGGCTGTTTTTCACCTTTTAGCGTAAAGCGCAGCGACTGGTTTTTCGCCGCCGATTTCACCGCCTGAAACGGAATTTGCCGAAACATAAAGGCGTTATCGGTCTGGCTGAAAAGCTGGTTGACGCTCGCCACCATTCCCGGCGCGGAACGCCAGTTAGTATCCAGCGTGTAGCGGGCGTTCACTTCATCACGCGCTTTCATGTAGGTGAAGATATCGGCACCGCGAAAGGCATAAATAGCCTGTTTCGGATCGCCAATCAGCAGCAGCCCACTCTCAGGCTGATGGTGCCAGATACGGCGGAAAATACGGTACTGCTGGGGGTCGGTATCCTGGAATTCATCGATCATGGCGACCGGAAAACGCGTGCGGATCGCCGTTGCCAGCGCATCACCGTTCTCGCTTTGCAGGGCGCTGTCAAGACGGCTTAACATGTCGTCAAACCCGAGCTCGCCACGGCGGCGTTTTTCTCTGGCTACCGCGTCACGAATTTCACGCATCGCGCTGGTCAGCATCAAATCATTGAGGGTCAGCGGCGCATTCAGCAGGGCTTCAATCGCCTCAAACACCGCATGTTCTGGTACCACGCCGCCCTCTTTGGTGCGCTCACGCAGGAACGATTGGGCAAATTTCTCCAGCGCTTCCGGTAACTGATAACTGCAGGTTGCTTCATTGGCCCAGGCGCTGATTTTTTCTATCCAGCGGGCCTGATTGGCGCGGTTGAATTTTTGCCGCATGATGCCGGAGTCTTCAATCAGCGGACCCAGTTCATCCACCGATGCAACCCACTGCTGCTTCACGCCATTAATCTGGCCAATGATTTTCTGGTGGCGAATCTCCAGCGTTTCATCCGCAGGCGGTGCGGCTTTGATTTCTGGCGCTTCTCCCTGCAAGTAGCGGTCGATAGCTTTGAGCAAATCATGCGGGCCTTTCCACGACTCGTGAACCACCTGCGCCAGGTCACGCGGCAGCGGGTAGCAGTGGCGACGCCAGAAGTCAGCACAGGCCTGATAACGCAGCAGCGATTCATCTTCAATCAGTTGCTGTTCAAACAGCATGCCGGATTCGAAGGCGTTGAGGCTGAGCATACGCTGGCAAAAGCCGTGGATGGTAAAGACCGCCGCTTCATCCATCTGCCGTTCCGCCAGCATCAGCCACTGCGCGGCCTGCTGCTTATCGGGGATCTCATCAAGCAGGCTGGCGTAAAGTGGGTTGCTGGTGGTCTCGCGCAAACAGGCGATGCGAAGCTCATGGATATTGCTGCGAATGCGGCCGCGAAGCTCTTCGGTGGCGGCCTCGGTAAAGGTTACCACCAGGAGTTCTTCAACGCTCAGGGGGCGTGGAAAGGCGGCATTGCCGCCTAATCCAAGTAACAGCCGCAGGTAGAGTGCGGCGATGGTGAAGGTCTTACCGGTGCCCGCAGAGGCTTCAATCAGGCGCTCGCCGGTCAGCGGCAAGCGGAGTGGATCAAGGGTCTCAGCGGTTTCACTCATTTTTCTCGCTCATCAGGGGTAAGGATTGCTGCAACGCGCTGACGCTGTCCCAGACTTTCCACCCTTCGGGCTGCGCGTATTCCGCTTTCCCGCTCTGGCTTCCGGAAATCTGAGACAATACCGCCATGCCCTGCGGCTCAACCACCGCCTGATGGAAGAAATCGGCAAGTTTCTGCGGCGTCAGCAGTTTTATCTGAGCCACTACTTTATCACGTGAATCGAAGCGCATATTGCCACGATCAAAATCTTTACTGAGTTTTGAGGCCTCTTCGCCCAGCGTCTGCGGTGCCTGCTGGACCTGAGCGATAACCCCTTGTTGGATTTGCGCAAATTCTTCCGGCTTCATATCCCGCAGCTTCGCTTCCGCAGTGGGGAAGAAGGCTTTATAGCGCTCCCACAGATAAGCCGGCTGTTTGCCGTTGCTCTGCAACAGGAAGCCCATCCCCCACTGGCGGCCAATGCTCATCGGGAAGGCAAACACCGCGTAACCAAGCTGCTCTTCGGTACGCAGTTGGTTGTAGAACCACGGCTGAATAATCTGTCCGAGCATCGCGCTGTAAGCCGAGCTGGTGTACTCATCAAACCCCGATGGCACAAACACGGCGGCCAGCGCCGAATCAGTGCTATTGCCCGCTTTTTCGAACATCACCGACTGCTGTTTATCGATCAACACGTCTTTGTTACGGCACCATTCGCTGCCTTTCGCACCCAGTTGATCCTGAACGCCGTGCGCCAGATCTTTGGCCTGCTGTTCGCTGAGGTTACCCACCACCAGGAATTCAGGGCGCGCATTGGCTTTCAGTGCATCACGATAGGCAAGAATGTCATCAAGCGTAATAGACGGTAGCAGCGCGCGTCGGTCTTCACGCTGGAAGTAAGGTACCTGGGAGAGCATCTGCACAGGCATGATTGCCTGATCGAAGGCTTTGCCTTTGTCCGCCGAATCCATCATTTGCGCATACCAGGATTTCGCCTGCTCAAGCTGCTCTGCGGTCGGCGTGTAGCTGAAATAGCCGGTCAGCAGCGCCTGGAAGAGCTGCGGTAAACGCTGGGTGTAGCCGTTGGCGTTAAGCATCAGGCCATTATTGGCATTGGTGGAGAAACTGATGCCGCCCACTGCCGCCTGGTTGCTTAACTGATCGAGTGCGATCCCGGCCAGATAGTCGTTCAGCGCGAACATTACCTGATTTTTTGCGCTATCCATCGCTTTCGGGTTACGCAGCACCACGCTGACATCCGCTTTCGGCTCATTCGCGAAATAGCGGCTTGGCATGTACACCACGCGCAGGTTTGACTCATCAACGATCAGTTCCGGATGGGTATACTCTTTGACCGGTTTGATGAGCGTAAAGTCATCCGGAATATACGGGTTAAGCTCAGGCGTTTTCAGCGCGATATCCGCTGATTTTTGCTGCCACTGCGCAAACTGGTCCGGGGTGATTTTATTCACCTGATACGGCGCTTCGACAAAGTACGCCGTTTTGTCATGCGGTTCGTCAGGGCTGATATACCAGATACGGGCATTTTGCGGCGTCATTTCATCCAGGCGCGCCTGCACGGCTTTGGCATCATACTGATCGGCGATATTTACCGAATCCAGCGTGTGGCCGACCGGCACGCGGATCATGGTGTCCGCCAGCCATTCAACGTAACTCATATCGCGGGTGATCGACGGGTAGCGGAAATCGAGATCCAGAATGTGTGCCAGTTCGTCGAAATAGCGCTTATCCACGCCTTTATCGCGCAGCATGTTGATATAACTGAGAATGGCGGCCACTACCGTGTCGCGGTTGGCCTGACCTTTATCCGTCAGGGTGGCAGAGATAGCCAGCACGCCGCTGTTGCCGTTCACCACCGGGTCGGAATCCGCGCGGATTCCTTCCACCAGCCCCTGTTTTTGCAGCCAGTCAGAGAGCGTTCCCGGACTGCGGTTACCCATAAGGTAGGTGAGCAGCTCATCCGTTTTGCTACGGAACTGGGTGGTGTTGTTATCAATACGAAATTCAACGCGCAGCACTTTACGCGGCACCGCCGGAACGTAGTGAATGATGATGCCTTTTTGCGCATCGGTGACCACCGGAACATTGATGGTCGGACGCTCAATATTTTTATTCGGTACGCGGCCAAAGGTCTCCACCGCAATTTTTGCCAGCTCCGGCAAAGGGCGATTACTGTAAATCACCGCTTTCATCAGATTGGCAGAATAGAATTTTTCGTGAAACACGAGCAGCGCTTCATGCACCGGGCTGCCGGGTTTATCGCTCAGCGTTTCGAGGTTACCACCGGAAAAACGTGCACCAGGGTGCGCCGGGTTGATGGTTTCCGCGCTCACCTGCGCCATGCGCATCCCGTCTCGAGTACGCGCCATGGTCAGCTCCGCGTTGACGGCATTGCGCTCACGGTCGGCATACTTTTTCTCAAGCAGCGGTGCAGCAATCGCATCAGCCAGTCGGTCGACGGCCCCTTCCAGCGCGTTGTTTTCTACTTCCAGATAAAACGCGGTGCGATAGGGCGCGGTACTAGCGTTATGGCTACCACCGTGCATTTTCAGGAACTCGGAGAGGCTATCCGGCTGCGGGTATTTTTTCGACCCCATCAGGGACATATGCTCAAGGTAATGAGCAAGGCCAGGATGCGAGTCAGGATCTTCAAGGGAGCCCACCGGAACGACCAGCGCAGAAAGCGATTTTACCGCCTGGGGATCGGACACCAGCAGTACCACCATGCCGTTGTCGAGACGAATCGCCTGATACTGGCGGGTATCTTTCTCGCTCTTACGGATAGTTTCCTGTACCGGCTGCCAACCATTGTCTGCCTGACTGTACGACGCCCAGAGGGCAAAGAACACAACGAAAGCTTTTAACCAGGTGCTGCGGGGCATTCACGAACCTCATCATTAACAATCCCGTTGCTTTCCAGTCTTCGCTGAAAATACCGGGGAAAAACGTGCGCCGGCAGTGTGCCGAACTTGGTATACATCAGTCCGTGACCCGTCGCGCATAATAAAGGATGGTTCTTATTTGCGCAATTTTTATACAGTTATTTGGACTGATTAAATCGATACAACGGCAAAAGATAACGCTGCGAGAGTTCAGTTATCTGCAGATAGTGCTCGGGTGAGAGCGCTCGCCACAGTCTCTGATACCAGACATCCTCGCCTTCACCGGGTGCAAACATACCGCCTTCATACGCTTGCAGGAATTTACTCTGCGCCTTTTGCAACGTTGTTTCATCCGATAACATGGCATCAATTGCCGCGTCATAACAGGCTTTTATCCAAGCGCCACCACTTTCTGGTAGCAGCAGCAAAGGTTTTGCCATCCCTTCGCGGTAGCCTTCGATCATGAGCGCCAAATGTTGCAATGCGTCGTCCGGCGTCATCGTGGGGAAACGCCATTCGCCGCCATTGCGGACAAATAAACGGCTTTCCCCTGCGCCGCCACTCGCACAGTAGACAAGATGCTCCAGCCAAAGTTGCAATCCTTGGGTAACGCTGAGCTTAGATGGCCGCCAGCGCAGCAGGCCATCGGGCTGCACGTGGGCCAGCCATCCGGTCAAATGCACACCCGCGCACTCCAGGTCTATCTCCATGCTTTGACCAGGCTGGCGTTGAGCGATAACCCGGTCAGCCAACTCCTGCATTTCAAGCTGCTGAGCTTCCCAGATAATCTCCCCAAACGCCCCATAGGGCAATGCACCTGCCGCACGATAGCGACGAAAGAGTTTTCCGACATCCTGCTGTTCCACCAGCGCATTGAGTAACGCCTGGTTAAGCTGATAGCGGCTGAGCCCCTCGAGGATAAAAGGTTCGGCATCGGGAATATCACTCTCTTCCGGGCGGAAATTAACCCGTAGGCGCATCTGGAAGAAAGCGCGAACCGGATGCGCCCAGAAACGTAGCAGTTGCTCAAGGTTGAGCGATTCCAGCGCCAACGGTGAAAGCTGCTGAATAAACTCGGGATGCGCCGTGCCCTGCTGGCTGGCTGCTGGCAACCAGTCGTTGGCAAAACTTTGCCATTCGCCGGGGCGGAAATTGGCTGCATCAAACGGCATGCGCGGGTGCAGATAACAGATATGCTCTTTAACGCGCTTTTCACTGTCATCGCAATTTAGCGCTTCATCGCCCGGCAGACAGTGGCTCTGACCAATGTAATCAAGCAGTTCTTGCACCAGCACGGAAGGAAAACGCTCGCTGTTGTCCTGAATCGAGCGACCGATATAGCTGATGTAGAGTTTTTCCTGCGCGGAGATCAGCGCCTCAAGGAACAGGTAACGATCATCATCGCGACGGCTACGATCGCCTCGCTGGGACTGATGGCTCATCAGGTCAAATCCCAGCGGCGCAAGGGTTCGCGGATAAATACCGTCGTTCATCCCCAGCAGACACACCACCTTGAACGGGATGGAGCGCATGGGCATCAGAGTACAGATGTTCACCGGACCGGCCAGGAAACGCTGGCTGATACGCTCCTGGTCGAGTCGCTGCGCCAGTTCATCGCGCAAGACGGAAAGCGGAATCTCTTCGCCGTAGGCCGCATCAATACCCTGTGCAATGACCGCCTGCCATTGCTGCTCGATAAGCGTCAGCGCGGCTTCGGTATCCTGGTCGGGAAGGAAAAAGTCATTGAGCATCTCCCGGCATACCGGCAGCCACTCTGCAAGTGGACGCGCCTGCGCCAGGCCGCGCCGCCAGGTATTGAGCTGCATCAGCAGGGAGGCAAGATGCCCCACCAGCTCGGCAATCAGCCCGCTGGACTCGTCATACGGCAGAATGGACTGCCATTCCCCCTGACGACTTTCCATGGCATATCCCAGCAGCATGCGGGTTAAGCCAAATTGCCAGGTATGTTGCCCGGTCGCCGGCAGTTCCAGTTCGCGAACGTTATCGTCATCCATGCCCCAGCGAATACCCGACTCGTTGACCCACTGCCGCAGATAGCGCAATCCCTCTTCATCAATATTGAAACGGGCTGCCAGTACGGGAACATCCAGCAGCGCCAGCACGTCCTCCGAAACAAAGCGGCTATCGGGTAATGCCAGCAGGCTGATAAACGCCTGTAGCGCCGGATGCGCCTGGCGTGCCCGGCGGTCAGAAATCGCGTATGGAATGTATCGCTCACCTTGCGCGCTACCAAAAACGGACTGGATATACGGGCTGTAGCTGTCGATATCGGCCACCATCACCACAATATCACGCGGCGTCAGCGACGGATCGGCCTCCAGCATCGCCAGCAGGTTGTCATGCAGCACCTCCACTTCCCGCTGCGGGCTGTGGCAGATATGCACGGTCACGCTGCGATCGTCTTTATCCAGCAGGCGCTTTTTATCGCTGCGTTCAAATTCTTCGGCATTCACCCCCGCAACGGCACTGTTTTTCAGCTCAAGCATGTCGTATTGCAGGTTCTGCAGGATCTGCCCCGGCGTTATGTCGACAAAGGCATCCAGATCCTGGTAGCGATCCATCCCGGCGAGCAGATGCACGTAATCGCGCCCCAGTTTGCCCCATGAGGCCAGCAGCGGGTTCGGCAAATCTTGTTCACCATCGCTATTAAACAAGCCTGCCGCCACGCTCGCGTCGCGAAACAGCGGAAGCGAGCGGTCATCACGGTGGTGTCGACGCTGGCGGGTCAGCAGTTTGGCTAAAAATGCCGGGTCTTTAATATCACCCCAGTAGTAGCGACACGGGTTGGTAAAGAGCAAGTGTACGTCGATATGTTTACCCAGCGCCTGTAACGCCTGCAGATAAACCGGCGGCAGCGCGGAGATGCCGCATATAAACACGCGCGACGGTAACCCTGGCGGGCACTGCTGTGCAGATTCGAGCGTATCGATAAAACGCTGGTAAAGATTGGCACGGTGCCAGTGCGGCTGGCCAAGCTGGGCAGTATGTTCCACCAGCCGGCACCATAGCGGTGCCTGCCAGATTTGCGCGTCATCAAGGCCATCAACGTGTTTCCCAGCTTCCCACTGGGTGAGCCACTCCCAGCGATAGACGAGGTACTGATCGTAAAGATCCGCGACACGGGAAGAGAGCTGAAACAGCTTACGCTTGTCGTCGTCATCGCTAAGGTAATGGCGCAGCATGACAAATTCGTCCTGCTCCAGCATATCCGGTAGCAGCGACATCAGCTTCCAGCTCATGCTCTGTTTATTGAATGCGCTCTCTTTTGGGATGTCTGGCAGAACGCGCACAAACATATCCCAGATAAAGCTGGCGGGTAGCGGAAAGTCGATATTAGCGGCAATGCGAAATTTTTGTGCCAGCGTCATTTGCAGCCATTGTGCCATCCCCGTGCTCTGAACCAGCACCACTTCGGGTTCAAAAGGATCGCTGAGGTGATCGCGTTCAACGATAAACTCCATCAATGCTTCCAGCACATCCAAATGATTGGAGTGATAAACCCTTAGCATACGTGCTCCTGACTACTGGCTGTTTGAGCAAAATGTTCGTGACATCTGCCCCTTTCTGCCCACTGGCGAAATGATAATAACCCTGATGCTGACACATCCCTGGGCGCTTGTCTGCCCCTTCTGTACCTGCCACCCCGTAGGCAGCGGCGGCGGATGCATTTGTGCCTGCTGCCAGGCATGTCGCCACAAAAGCCGGTACTGGCTCCATGCATGAAAACCTGAGGCGAGTGCCCGTTGATAGCTCCCCAGCGCCGTGACCACCATCACCAGTAACACCATGGACAGCAGCACTTCCGGCAGGCTAAATCCACGTTGTTTTAGGGTAGCTGGCATAAGTCTGTTTCCTTACGGGGGCAAAAATCGCTCCAGCCGTGCGCTGAAAACACCAGCTTGTTCTGGTCAATACGCCCACCCCACCATAAACGCTGCTCGCCGCTGCCCGCAGTCAATAACACGGATTGATCGCTAAACACGCGAAGGCATGCCTGCCAGGGTTCACTGGAGTGCGACTGGCACTGCATCACAGGTTCGGTGTGCCAGGTCTGCACATGCGCCCTGGCCATCGCCGACTGCACCTGCGCGTACTGGCGAAGGCTCTCACTTTCCGTACTCACCCGGCGAATATGGGTGATCAATTGTTGGTTTAGACCATTCAGCATCAGGCTACCCAGCATCAACATCAGCAGCACCAGCGCCAGTGAAGACATCCCGCGCTCACGATTCATAAGTTATACCCACTCACGCTAAAGACCGCCAAAACAGGCTGTGCGTCCTGGCCCTTGATATTCCCCGCCAGACTGATGGTAAAGACGGGTGTAAACCCGCTGGTTTGCTGTCGGGTAACACTAAACAGGGTGATATCGACCGAATTGGGATCGGTCATTTTGTCCCACCCTTTTCCCTCACAGGAGGTCGCGCCGCGCAGAGTTTCCAGTACCCCATTTTGCAGGCGGAAGCCTGTCTGATCGGCCTCGCTGGTGGGCGATGTCTCCCAGCGCCCGTTGCTGTTGGCATCCCACTGCACCACTACGCAACTCCCGTCTCGCCCGAGAACAAGCGGCTGTCCCACGCATTCGCCATTGCAGTACCCGGCACGCTGAATATGTCTGGCAACAGTGTACAGACGCTGCCAGAGTTCATCTTCAAGCGTCTGATGGCGGGTTTGTTGCAACACGGCAAACTGCAACGCCGGAAGAAAACGGGCCGCCGCCAGCAAAATGACGCTACCTATCGCCATCGCCAACAGGGTCTCCAGTAAGGAAAACCCACACTGTCGGGCTAACATGATTCGTCCGCCGCATGCTGACACATCCGTATCCTCCCCCAAACAGACACCACAATTCTCCATTCGCCTGTGTTGCTCCCGACCCGGATATGACCTCCCCATGCGGTATTGCGCAGGCCGTAAAACCCCAGCGAAGGCGTTATCTCGACAAGGCTGACTTCTGGCCACATGGAGCGCATCACATATGGGGAATCGACCGCGCATCCTGTTTGCAGATCCGGTGTATGCAGACACCAGCTATCTCCCGAGCGAGACGCCACAATAAGCCGCTCCCGGTTATGCCAGTTGGCATCATCACGCAGCATCTCCAGAAAATGTCGCACCTGTAGCGCGGTTTGCCACAAGCGCTGTTGGGCCTGCCAGCTACGCCAGCCGGTCAGCCCGATGCCGCTCAGAATAACGATCAGTGCCACCGCAACCAGGGTCTCAATCAGGGTAAATCCATGTTCTTTTTTCATGGCGGCAGTCTGGCGTGGTACAGCCATCATGGCGAGCGGCCGGTATCTGTTTTACGAGACGTCACGTAACAAACAGGCGGGGTTGCAGCGGGTTGCAAACGGTCTGGAAGATGTGCCGAAGAGTAGATAATAAGGATAAAAAAACCGACGCTCTGTGGCGCCGGTTATGCGATGCTGCGTTCGGTCAGATAGCGACCGGGGCTTTAATCGCCGGGTGCGGGTCGTAGCCTTCGATTTCAAAATCATCGAAGCTGTAATCAAACAGCGATGCGGGTTTGCGTTTGATTTTGAGCGTTGGCAGCGCACGCGGTTCGCGGCTCAGCTGCAGGCGCGTTTGCTCCAGGTGGTTGCTGTACAGGTGGGTATCACCGCCGGTCCAGACAAAATCACCCACTTCCAGGTCACACTGCTGCGCCATCATATGCACCAGTAACGCGTAGCTGGCGATATTGAAAGGCAGCCCCAGGAAGATATCGCACGAGCGCTGGTAGAGCTGGCAGGAGAGCTTACCGTCCGCAACGTAGAACTGGAAAAACGCGTGGCACGGGGCCAGCGCCATTTTATCCAGTTCGCCCACGTTCCAGGCCGACACGATGATACGGCGCGAGTCCGGATCGTTTTTCAGTTGGTTCAGCACAGTAGTGATCTGGTCAATATGCTGACCATCCGGCGTTGGCCAGGCGCGCCACTGCTTACCGTAAACCGGCCCGAGGTTGCCCTGCTCATCGGCCCATTCATCCCAGATAGAGACTTTGTTCTCTTTCAGGTAAGCGATGTTGGTATCGCCCTGCAGGAACCACAGCAGCTCATGAATAATGGAGCGCAAATGGCACCGCTTGGTGGTCACCAGCGGAAAACCGTCCTGCAGATTAAAGCGCATCTGATGGCCAAAAATAGAGAGCGTGCCCGTCCCTGTACGATCGTTTTTCGGGGTGCCCTCATTGAGCACCTTTTGCATCAGTTCTAAATACTGTTTCATGGTTCCTCAGGAAACGTGTTGCGACGCACGACGACGATACGCCCAAACCATCATGATAATACCCGCGACAATCATCGGGATGGAGAGGATCTGCCCCATGCTGATGTATTGCACCCACGTACCGGTAAACTGCGCATCCGGCTGGCGGAAGAACTCAACGATAATGCGGAACGCGCCATAGCCGATCAGGAACAGACCGGATACTGCGCCCATCGGGCGAGATTTGCGGATATAGAGATTCAGGATAATGAATAACACGATACCTTCCAGCGCCAGTTCATACAGCTGGGAAGGATGGCGAGGCAGAACGCCATAGGTATCAAAAATGGATTGCCACTGCGGGTGAGACGGCAGTAATGCAGCGTCTTCTGCGCGTGAACCCGGGAAGAGCATCGCCAGCGGGAAGCTCGGATCGACACGGCCCCACAGTTCGCCGTTGATAAAGTTGCCCAGACGCCCGGCACCCAGGCCAAAAGGAATCAGTGGGGCAATAAAATCTGCGACCTTGAAAAAGTTACGTTTGGTGCGTTTGGCGAAGACGATCATCACGACAATCACGCCAATCAAACCTCCGTGGAAAGACATGCCACCGTCCCAGACGCGGAACAGATACAGTGGATCGTTAAGGAAGATCGGGAAGTTGTAGAACAGAACGTAGCCGATACGTCCACCGAGGAAAACGCCAAGGAAGCCTGCGTAAAGCAGATTCTCGACTTCGTTTTTCGTCCAGCCGCTGCCAGGACGACCAGCGCGACGGGTTGCGAGCCACATGGCAAAAACAAACCCGACCAGGTACATCAATCCGTACCAGTGAAGGGAAACCGGTCCAATAGAAAAAATCACCGGATCAAATTCCGGGAAACGCAGATAGCCACTATTCATCTGTCACCACAAGTTGTTGTTATTCCGCCGAAAGTGGACAGCGGTATAGATGCGCGCTCGTGATGGCGGGCGCTCCAAAGGCGCGAATAATAGCATAATGAGGCCGGGCTGGATGCGGCGAAGTTGTAAAAGATATGTATACCCGTCATCCTTACGCCGCAGGAGCGTTGGCTTCCCCAGCGCGCCAGTCGATGCTCAGGACGCTTACGGTTACAGCCCGCCGCGAATCAGACCGCCCAGGCTACGACGCTCCATAAATGCCGCAACCTGATGACGCACTTCCGTGGCCAGTTGCGCATCAAGCGTACGGGCTGCCAGCGTTTGCGCCTCGGCAAAATCGATACGTCGCAGCAGGTACTTAATACGCGCCACCGACTTGCCGTTCATCGACAAATGGCTAAAACCAAGACCAATCAGCACCGCCACACACATAGGGTCGCCCGCCATCTCGCCGCACAGGCACAGGTCGACACCAGCGCGCTCGGCTTCTTTGGCAATCATCGCCAGCGCACGCAACACGGCCGGATGCAGGCTATCATACATATTGGCCACGCGCGTATTGTTACGGTCTACCGCCAGGATGTACTGCGTCAGGTCATTGGTGCCGATGGAGATAAAATCGACCCGATTGGCCAGGTGCGAAAGCATAAACACCATCGACGGTACTTCGATCATTACACCGATACGCGGTTTCGGAATGGCGTAACCAATCATCTCCTCCACTTCACGCCCGGCACGCTCAATCAGCCGTTTTGCCTCGTCCACCTCATCAATACTGGTGATCATCGGCAGCAGGATGCTGAGGTTACCGGTGGCCGCGTTCGCGCGCAGCATTGCACGAACCTGTACCAGGAAGATTTCCGGCTGGTCGAGCGTAATACGGATGCCGCGCCAGCCCAGGCAAGGGTTCTCCTCGCTAATCGGCATATACGGCAACTGTTTATCCGCGCCGATATCCAGTGTACGCAGGGTCACCGGCTTATCGTTAAACATCTGCAGCATGCCCTGATACTGCGAGACCTGCTCTTCCTCAGACGGGAAGCCGCTTTGCAGCATAAAGGGGATTTCGGTGCGATAAAGCCCGATGCCGTCAATGCGGCTACCGAGCTTCTCTTCATGTTCCGGACTTAGCCCGGCATTGAGCATCACCTTGATGCGCTCGCCGCTTTTAAGCTGCGCGGCCAGGTTCACATCATCTTCGGCCAGCCGGGTTAACTCATTCTCTTCGGTGATAAGACGCTGGTATTCCTGTAGCAATATCGGCTCAGGATCAACCAGCAGCTCACCGCGATAACCGTCCACCACCAGCGTACGACGATGCAGCATCGAAGGCTGAATATCCGCCCCCATGACCGTCGGGATCCCAAGCGCACGCACCATGATCGCCGCATGGGAGTTGGATGCGCCATCGCGCACCACGACGCCCGCCAGCCGATCATGCGGCAGCTCTGCCAGCGTGGTCGCCGAGAGTTCATCAGCCACAAGAATAAAGCGTTCGGGCCAGGTATTTGGCCCCTGAATGTTGTCATCGAGATGGAACAGCAGCCGCTGGCCAAGCGTGCGCAGGTCGCCAGAGCGTTCTTTCAGGTAGCCATCACTCAGTGCCGCAAACTGCTCGGCGAATTTCTCAATGATGGTTTTGACTGCCCATTCAGCGACCAGTCCCTTATCCACCTCAGCAAACAGCTCCCGGCGCAGGCGCGCATCGGAAAGCAGGTGTGAATAAAGGTCGAAAATCGCCGCCGTCTCTTTTTGCGCCCCCGCAGAGAAGCGCTTGCTGTAACGACGAAACTCGCCGGCCGCCTCTTCCAGCGCGCTGGTCAGTCTTTCGCGTTCCAGCGTGGTATTGAGAGTCGAGGCTTCATAAACCTGCTCCATCAACGGCAGAGTTTCATCCATCCAGCCTTCGGCAATCGCCACACCGGAGGATGCCGGGAGCGCGCGAATACGCGTCTGGCGATACTGACCAAACAGCGCGTTCAACTGTGACTGGGAGAGAATGGCCGCCATCTGGGTAGCCAGCGTCACCAGGAAAGATTCTTCACTTTCGTCGTACTGGCGCAGTTCACGTTGCTGCACAACCAGAACACCAAGAAGCTGACGGCGCTGAATAATCGGCACGCCGAGAAAAGCGCGAAAACGCTCTTCTTTTACGGCAGGAATGAATTTAAAGCTGGGGTGTTTTTGCGCATCTGCAAGGTTAATAGGTTCCGCCAGCCTGCCTACCAGGCCGACGATACCTTGATCAAATGCGAGAGTGACCGTGCGCCCGCGCGGCTTTTTTAAACCGCGAGTCGCCATTAAGTAATAACAACGCCGGTCATGGTCCGCGAGGTAGACAGAGCAAACCTCCGTCTCCATCGCCTCGCAAATATCCGTGACCAGAATTTCCAGCGCTTCGTTCAGTCGCGGCGCGCTGGCAACTTTTTCAACGATTTCTCGCAAGCGGGTGAGCATAATGTGCGTGGCTTAACCTCTTTTACGTCGCCAGGCAGGTGCACTTTGTGGCTTAGGCGGAATCTCCTGAAGCGCCATCACGGCCCCTGCAAATTCTTTCATCACCCGTCGGTAGACATCGCGTTTAAACGACACTACCTGACGAACAGGATACCAGTAGCTCACCCAGCGCCAGCCATCAAACTCAGGGGTACTACTGGTTTGCATATTGACGTCAGCATCGCTGCTGACCAATTGCAGAAGAAACCATTTTTGTTTCTGGCCGATACAGACCGGCTTTGTATCCCAACGCACCAAACGTTTCGGTAACTTGTAACGCAACCAGTTACGGGTAGAAGCAAGGATTCGAACATCTTTACGATTTAAGCCTACTTCTTCGAACAGTTCCCTGAACATCGCCTGCTCCGGAGACTCGCCTGGGTTAATTCCCCCCTGGGGAAACTGCCATGAGTGCTGTCCGAAGCGTCTGGCCCACATGACCTGGCCCTGTCGATTACAGATTACGATACCCACATTTGGGCGGTAGCCATCGTCATCAATCACCGGACTACCTCAAACTAAACCTGAATTTATCGATTGTTTCACACTCGTGGAAAACGGTAAACCACTCAATTACGACGGAACAAACGGATAACATTTGAATAACCCACAATTATCGGCAAAGTTATAAACAGACGTCCCCTCGCTTGTCGGGTTTTATTCACCTTTTCTGTGGATAGACTTGTGAAGAACCGGAGATTTAACATTGGAAAACCCGGAGTAGTCTGAATGTGCTAATAATCAGGATAGAGAATAAATTCCTTCAATTCATTAGGTTAAACTGTTTATTTCTGTATTTACATCACATAATGTGATGATCATCACTATACCGATCCTTGTGCTGATGAAAGATCGAACAACGTCGTTTTTATCCACAGATTATGCCACTAAGTTAGGCACATTTTGTGCAGAAATTCGATTTTCGTCGCACGTCAAGGCTGTAAATCGAAACAGTAGTGACACTTTTACCCAGTTATCCCATTTTTCTGTGGATAACATGGTGTAAGATCCTGTTTATTGTCAGTGACCAGATTTGGACAACCGTGAATCTTGTTGCGCAACGCTTCCATTTATCCGAAAAAATATCTTATGAATCATGGAGTTTTTTAGTGATTAAGGAAAAAGTTCGCGAACATTCACTGTGTGCATAATTGCAGTTCATTTTTTAATCAAGGCCTTAGCATGTCCGCCATACGACCTTTAACATCATCGCCCGAGTCCGAAACCCAGTTGCTTACCCAGGCACAGCAGCTTGCAGGCTATACCCTGGGTGAACTTGCCGGACTTGCCGGGCTGCCGGTTCCCCGCGATCTGAAACGCGATAAAGGCTGGACGGGCATCCTGCTGGAGTTGTGGCTGGGAGCCAGCGCAGGCAGTAAACCGGAACAGGACTTCGCCGCTCTGGGCGTCGAGTTGAAAACGATCCCCATCGATAGCGCAGGCCGCCCGCTGGAGACCACCTTTGTCTGCGTCGCACCGTTAACCGGGAATACGGGTGTGGTGTGGGAAACCAGCCATGTGCGCCATAAGTTGCGCCGCGTGTTGTGGGTTCCGATAGAAGGTTCGCGCGATATCCCGGTCAGCGAACGCCGCGTCGGTTCACCGCTGCTGTGGAGCCCCAGTGAAGAGGAAGACACCCAGTTGCGCATGGACTGGGAAGAGTTAATGGACCTGATTGTCCTTGGCCAGGTCGAGCGCATTACGGCACGTCACGGTGAGGTACTGCAATTGCGCCCGAAAGCGGCAAACAGCAAAGCGCTGACCGAAGCCGTCGGCGCACACGGGGAGCCTATTTTGACGCTACCGCGCGGTTTCTATCTGAAAAAGAATTTCACCGGAGCCCTGCTCGCCAGGCATTTCCTGGTGCTGGGGGATTAATTTTTACCTCCGCGCGGCTGGCGCTTATAATCAGCCTTTCTTTTTTGGCAGGACTTTTATAGATGTTATTTGCATGGATTACCGATCCCAACGCCTGGCTTGCCCTTGGCACGCTAGGCTGTGTCCCTTAATCACCTGAGTTATAGTAACTGTCTTTTTCAACAACATATTGAACTATGGCTCGCTACGAT
>NZ_CBFFRL010000005.1:0-60399 GCF_965644215.1 Phytobacter sp. V69 | reverse complement strand
TACGGCCTCATTTCTCGCTGCCGTCCAGATCAGATGCATCGCTCTCTGGGCTAAAATCTTGTGACGACACTATCTAAGCTGTCGATGATTGGGCGCGCGTTAATGCTGCCTATCTCACTGCTGCCTGCCGCCGGTCTGCTGCTGGCGTTTGGCGATAAGTTTCATTTACCGCTGATGATGAACGCCGGTGGGGTTATTTTTGATAACCTGCCGCTGCTGTTCGCCATCGGCTCTGCGGTAGGTCTGGCGTCAGAATCGGGTATCGCTGCCCTCTCTGCGGCCGTGTCGGTGTTTGTCACCAACATCACCATCAGTACCGTGCTGTCGATTACGCCGGAAATGGCGTCGCAGGGCGGGAAATATGCGATGGTGGTCGGTATTCCGTCGCTGCAAATGGGGGTCTTCGGTGGCCTCATCTGCGGTATTCTCGCGGCCTGGTGCTATAACCGCTTCCATACCATGCAGTTGCCTGAGTTTTTGGGCTTCTTCTCCGGTAAGCGTTTTGTTGCCATCGCCACCGCCTTTATGTCGTTTATTCTCGGCCTGCTGCTGCCCTACGTCTGGCAACATATCCAGGCGGGTATCGATGCGCTCTCTGTTATCGTCAACGGCGATAATCAGGCGGCCTCGATCTTTATCTTTGGCCTGACGGAACGTGCGCTGATCCCGCTCGGCCTGCACCACATCTGGTATCCGTCGTTCTGGTACTCCTTCGGTGACTACACCACTCAGGCCGGCTAGGTTATCCACGGCGACCAGACCATCTGGTTCAAAATGCTGGAAGAAGGCACCAGGTCATTCAGCAGCGACACCTATCAGAACGCCGGTAAATTCATGCAAGGCGAGTTCCCGCTGATGCTGTTCGCGCTGCCTGCGGCCTGTCTGGCGATGTACCACGAAGCGCAGACCAAAAACAAAAAAATCGCCGCCGGTATTCTGTTCTCCGCCGCGCTGACCTGCTTCTTAACGGGTATTACTGAGCCGGTCGAATTTACCTTTATCTTCGTCGCGCCGATTCTGTATGTGTTCAACGCGATCATGGCAGGCCTGGCCTACATGTCCATGTACCTGATGCATGCGCATATCGCCAAGTCGTTCTCTGCCGGTCTTATCGACTACATTTCGTTTGGTATTCTGCCGTCGTTTAACGGCTACGAGACAAACTATCTGAATGCGGTAATTATTGGCGTGCCGATGGCGCTGATTTACTACTTCACCTTCCGCTTTGTTATCCGTCGCTTTGATGTTAAAACGCCGGGCCGTACCGAGGTGTCAGCGGATGCGAAAGACAAAACGGACGACGAGCTGGTCACCGAAATTGTTGACCTGTTAGGTGGGGCGAAAAACATCGATTCCGTCGGTTCCTGTATCACCCGTCTGCGTATTGAAGTGCTGGACGGCAGCCAGGTCGATAAAGAAGGGCTGAACGGTGTAGGTGCTCGCGGGGTGGTCTTTGTCGGTGATAAAGGCGTACAGGTGATATTCGGCGCCAGGGCACAGTTTATCGCTCAGGCCATGGCGACATCGCTTGGCAAATAACCTTGTGCGGGTAAGGTGAAATAAGTCTCCTGTATTTATACAGGAGGCTTTACTATTTCTGACTGATTATTCTGTACTTTCAGGGAGCACCATTGAAAAAGGTCAGCATCATTGATGTCGCTAAACTGGCGGGCGTATCGGTTTCAACCGTCTCTCTGGTGCTGCGTCAGAAGGGGAAGATCTCCGACGCCACCATTGAGCGAGTGCAGTCGGCTATCAATGAGCTGGGCTACGTGCACAACGTCGCTGCCGCCAACCTGCGCGCCAATACCTCGAACCTGATAGGCCTGATCCTGCGCGATTTCAGCGACAGCTTTTCCATCAAAGTGATGGCGAGCATTGTCCAGGCGCTGGAGCGTAAAGGCTATATGGTCTTTCTGGGGCAACCGCTGGACGACAACGAGCATCTGGAACGTTGCCTGCTCTCGTTTAAGCAACAGGGGGTCGCGGGGGTGATTTATCTCTCGTCGGATACCCTTAATCCGCATCTACCAGAAAAAATCAGCCAGTGCCCGCTGCCGATGGTGGTGGTGTCCCAGTCATTGCCCGAAGAGAGTTGCAATCTGGTGATGCGCGATAGCCGTCAGGCCGCCAGCCTGGCCACGCGCTATCTGATTGAGCGCGGGCTTCGTAACATCGCATATATCGGCGGTACGGAACACGATCTGGTGCGCCACCAGCGTTTGTTGGGCGTGCACAGCGCGCTTAAACAGTACGGCATGGTGCTGCGCGATGAGTACACGCCCGCCTGCAGTGAATCGACCGAGTCGGCGAGTCTGGCGACCCGTCATCTGCTGGAGAAAAACAACACCATCACCGCCCTGCTGTGCCATTCGCCGAACGCGGTGATTGGTTCCATCAGCGGCATTCATCAGGTGGGGCGCACCATCGGTAAAGATGTCTTCCTGACGCAGCAGGTAGCGCTGGTAGGCTTCGAGGATATGCTCCACGTGAACCTCACCTCCCCCTCTTTTACCTATGTCTCGTCTGCCAGTGAAGAGGCGGGCCGTCAGGCTGCGGGGCTAATAATACGCAAGCTGAAAGAGCCGGATTTGCTGACGCAGACCATTCCCCTCTCCGGGCAACTGGTGGTGCGGGAATCGGCGTAAAAAAGCGGGCGTTGGCCCGCTTTTTATTGGTATGAATGCAGCCAACAAAGAGGCAGCGTGAAGGATGACGTGTATGTTAGCCGCGGCCAATAAACGGCATATTATTCGCCATAATCGTAATCTCCAGCACGTTCGTCGTCACCGGCATTGAGGCAATCGCCGCAATGGCAGCGGCGACATCCGCCACATTCATCATATCTTCCGGCGCAATGGTGCCGTCCGCCTGATAAACGCCTTTACGCATCCGCCCGGACATCTCGGTTTCAGCGTTACCGATGTTGATCTGCCCGCAGGCGATATTAAATTTACGGCAATCCAGCGAGATGGATTTGGTCAGGCCGGTAATCGCATGTTTCGACGCGGTATAAGGTGCGGTGTACAGGCGCGGGGTAATTGCAGAAATCGAGGCGTTATTGATGATGCGCCCGCCCATCGGCTCCTGAACCTTCATGATTTTGATCGCTTCTTGCGCACACAGGAAACTGGCGTGAACGTTAATATTAAAGACGCGCAGCCACTCTTCGTACGGGATCTCTTCGATCGATTTCGCCGGGCTGTTGTTCCCCGCGTTGTTGAACAGCAGATCTAGGCGGCTGAAGTCATTTTTGATCCGCCCGAACAGCGCCTTCACACCCTCAGGGGTTGAGACATCGGCAGAAACCGGCACAAAGCGTTTAGGGTCGAACCCTTCGGCGCAGGCTTTGAGTTTTTCCTCATCACGCGCCGCTACCACCACAATGTAACCCTGTTGATAAAGCGCCTTCGCCGCCGCGTATCCAATGCCCTTACTACCACCTGTCACCAGCGCTACTTTTGTCATGTTTTCCTCGGAAAGTGGGATGCAAAAATTCGACTTCTTAGCAAGTTACGCCGATCGCCTGTGAAGTACATTTGTCATTACGCTAAAAAATAGCGTCGATGTTTATGCGTAAGCCCAAATAACATGAATATGTTAAGTCGATAATCGTGCTGCATCACAAAATGACGTTTTGCTCATGGCGGGTAATTTCAGATAACACGCAGATAGCGATACGGGCGCTGCGCTTTATACTTCTCGTTTTGCAAAGACAACAGAGACTTAGCATGCCCACCATTATTACGCACGCCGCCGTACCACTGTGCCTTGGCTTAGGACTTGGCAGTAAAACCATCCCTCCCCGCCTGTTACTGGCCGGCATTGCCCTGTCGATGCTGCCGGATGCCGATGTGCTGGCATTCAAGTTTGGCGTGGCCTACGGCAATGTTTTGGGTCATCGCGGCTTTACGCACTCGCTGCTGTTCGCCTTTGTGGTGCCGATTCTGGTGACGTGGCTGGGGCGGCGCTGGCTTAACGCAAGCCTGATGCGCTGCTGGGCCTTTTTGACCGTCTCATTGCTGTCGCACAGTTTGCTGGATTCGATAACCACCGGCGGGAAAGGCGTTGGCTGGCTGTGGCCGTGGTCGGATGAACGGTTTTTTGCTCCGTGGCAGGTGATCAAGGTCGCGCCTTTTGCCCTGTCGAAGTACATGACGCCGTACGGGCATCAGGTGATTATGTCGGAACTGCTGTGGGTGTGGGTGCCAGGATTTATTCTGATGGGTGTATTGTGGCACTGGCGCAGACGTTGATGTTAAGCATCGTTTGCCCCGGTTTTGTGCAAACCCGTAACCCCGGCCAGCGACAGCGCCGCCGGGGAATATCCCGGATGGCGGCGTAAGCGCCTTATCCGGGCTACGTCTCCCTCTGGGTAACGAGGAAAAACTACTTACGACGCCAGGTCGTCCCCTGCGGGCCATCTTCCAGCACGATACCCATCTCATTGAGACGGTCGCGCGCCGCATCTGCCGCCGCCCAGTCCTTCGCTTTACGCGCATCCAGACGCTGCTGAATCAAGGCTTCAATCTCAGCCACTTCGCCGTCATCCGCCTGTGCGCTGCTTTGCAGGAAGACATCCGGCTCCTGCTCCAGCAGACCCAGCACGCCAGAAAGCTTACGCAGATGGGAAGCCAGCGCATTCGCCGCCGCCATATCTTCTGCTTTCAGGCGATTCACTTCACGCGCCATATCAAACAGCACGGAATAGGCTTCCGGGGTGTTGAAGTCATCGTTCATCACCTCGACAAAGCGCGCTTCGAACGCCTCGCCACCGGCCGCCGCCGCAGATTTGTCGGTACCGCGCAGCGCGGTATACAGACGCTCCAGCGCCGAGCGTGCCTGCCTGAGGTTATCTTCGCTGTAGTTCAACTGGCTGCGATAGTGACCGGACATCAGGAAATAGCGAATGGTTTCGGCATCGTAATATTTCAGCACATCGCGCACGGTAAAGAAGTTGCCCAGTGATTTGGACATCTTCTCGCGATCCACCATCACCATACCGGAGTGCATCCAGTAGTTCACATACTCGCCGTCATGGGCACAGGTAGATTGCGCGATTTCGTTCTCGTGGTGCGGGAACATCAGGTCCGAACCACCGCCGTGAATATCGAAATGGTAGCCCAGCTGTTTGCAGTTCATTGCGGAGCACTCAATGTGCCAGCCCGGACGCCCTTCGCCCCACGGCGATGTCCAGCTCGGCTCGCCCGGCTTGGACATCTTCCACAGCACGAAGTCCATCGGGTTACGCTTCACGTCAACGACGTCCACGCGAGCGCCCGCCTGCAGCTGGTCAAGATCCTGGCGCGACAGCTGGCCGTAGTTCGGGTCCGTCGGCACAGAGAACATCACGTCGCCGTTATCCGCCACATAGGCGTGACCGCGCGCGATCAGCTGTTCAGTGATTTCGATGATCTCGTGGATATGGTGCGTCGCACGCGGCTCGCTGTCCGGGTGCATAATATTCAGTGCATCAAAATCTTTGTGCATTTCGGCGATCATGCGGTCGACCAGCGCCACAAAACTTTCGCTGTTTTCATTGGCGCGTTTGATAATTTTATCGTCGATATCGGTGATATTGCGCACGTATTTCAGCTTATAGCCGAGAAAACGCAGGTAGCGGGCCACCACGTCGAACGCGACAAATGTACGACCATGACCGATATGACAGAGATCGTAAACAGTGATACCACACACGTACATGCCGACTTCCCCGGCATGGATAGGTTTGAATTCCTCTTTTTGGCGCGTCAGTGTATTGAAGATTTTTAACATCGGAGATTCCATGTAGACGTGTGTGGAACGGAAAAACGCATATATTACCCGTAATTCAATCCCGAAGCAGCACCGATTGCAAGGTGATCGCGGCATCAGGTTATGCTATAACAGGCGACTATCTCTGACCCACAGTCGGGTCTGCGCACCACTCTACCGGAACAGGATGCAAAAATGGTTACTTTCCACACTAATCACGGCGATATCGTAATCAAAACTTTTGATGATAAAGCGCCTGAAACAGTTAAAAACTTCCTGGACTACTGCCGTGAAGGTTTTTACAACAACACCATTTTCCACCGCGTCATTAACGGCTTTATGATTCAGGGCGGCGGCTTCGAGCCGGGCATGAACCAGAAAGCAACCAAAGACCAGATCAAAAACGAAGCCAACAACGGCCTGAAAAACACCCGTGGCACGCTTGCAATGGCGCGTACCCAGGCTCCGCACTCTGCAACCGCACAGTTCTTTATCAACGTTGTTGATAACGACTTCCTGAACTTCTCTGGCGAAAGCCTGCAGGGTTGGGGCTATTGCGTATTTGCCGAAGTGGTTGAAGGCATGGACGTGGTTGATAAAATCAAAGCCGTTGCCACTGGCCGCAGCGGTATGCACCAAGACGTGCCGAAAGAAGACGTGCTGGTTGAAAGCGTGACCGTTAGCGAGTAATCGTGGCGACACTCTTTATCGCAGACCTTCATCTGCAAACAGAAGAACCGGCGATCACCGCCGGTTTTCTGCGTTTTTTGGCAGGCACAGCACGTCAGGCAGACGCGCTCTATATTTTGGGCGACCTGTTTGAGGCATGGATTGGCGACGATGATCCCACGCCCCTGCACCGCGAGATCGCCGCCACCATTAAGGCGCTGGTCGACAGTGGCGTTCCCTGCTACTTCATCCACGGCAATCGCGACTTCCTGCTCGGCAAACGCTTTGCGCGCGAAAGCGGCATGCAGCTTCTGCCGGAAGAGAAAGTGCTCGATCTCTATGGTCGCAAAGTGCTGATTATGCACGGCGACACGCTCTGCACCGATGATGCAGGCTACCAGGCGTTTCGCGCCAAAGTTCATAAGCCCTGGCTACAGACGCTGTTTCTCGCCCTGCCGCTGTTTGTTCGCCAGCGCATCGCCGCCAGAATGCGCGCAGGCAGCAAGGCCGCCAATAGCAGCAAATCGCTGGCCATTATGGATGTCAATCCGCAGGCGGTGGTTGCCGCGATGGAAAGACAGCAGGTGCAGTGCCTGATCCACGGCCACACCCACCGCCCGGACGTTCACGAACTTATCGCAAACGGCGAACCCGCCATACGCGTGGTCCTCGGCGCCTGGCACACCAAGGGTTCCATGGTGAAAGTCACCGCCAGCGACGTCGAGTTAATCCCTTTTCCGTTCTGAGAAGGCGTAATCCTGCTCCTGCGCCTGCCACAATCGGGAATAAAGCTGCTGGGCAACCAGCAGTTGTTCGTGCGTTCCCTGCTCGACGATACGCCCCCCATTAAGCACCAGAATCTGCGAAGCAAACTCCACCGTTCGCAGGCGATGGGCAATCATCACCACCGTTTTCCCTCGCGCCAGACGGGTTAAGGCCAGCTGCACCTGGGCCTGCGAGAGCGGGTCAAGCAGCGCCGTCGCTTCATCCAGAATGATGATCGCCGGGTCTTTGAGCATCATGCGGGCGATAGACAACCGCTGGCGCTCACCGCCGGAAAGCCGCTGCGCCCCTTCGCCTAGTTGGGTGTAGTAACCTTCCGGCAGCAGGCGCACAAACTCATCGCAGCAGGCGTTACCACAGGCCGCCATCACCTGTTCGTCGCTGGCCTCCGGGTTACCGATGCGCACATTGTCCAGCACCGAGCCGTCAAAGAGCTGCACGTCCTGCATCACGTAACCGATACGCTGATACAGCGCCCGCGCGCCGAGTTTATCCAGCACCACGCCGCCCAGCGTTATCTCACCCGCCTGCGGCGACCAGAAGCCGCCCAGCAAATTCAGCAGCGTGCTTTTCCCGCTGCCAGACGGGCCAACCAGCGCCGTCACGCTCCCCTGCGGTACGTAGAAGGTGACGTCATCCACCACCCGGCGTTCCTTGTCGTAGCCAAAGCTGACGTGTGCAAAGCGCAGGGTATTGTCAGAAGGGATGGAACCGTCCCCCTCTTCCGCCTGAGTGGGCTGATGAAGCAGCTCTTCCAGCTTCGTTGCCGACTGGCGCATCACCCGAAGCAGCGTGAACCACATCGCCGCATCCAGCAGAGGGTTGATCACCTTATAGCCCACCAGCACAAACAGCAGCCAGGTTGCCGGGTCCAGCGTTCCCTGCTGCCACAGTAAGGCGGCGGTGATAAACATCACCACCAGCCCGCCCTCGGTCAGCAGACGGAACAGCAACACACCGCCGCCGCCCCACATCTCCATACCCATACTGGCGCGGCGAATATCGCCGAATGTCTCGTCGAGGCGTTTGAGCATCGCGTCCTGTCGGTTAAACAGGCGCAGCGTCTTAATACCGCTGACGAACTCCACCAGCAGCCCGGAAGCGATGGCAAAACGCTGCCCCTGCTCGCGCACGCCGCGTAACAGAAAGTGGGTCATCAGCCAGAGCAGCACAACGCCGGGAATCAATGTGGCAAAGAGCGCCAGGGTGAGCAGCGGATCGACGGCCAGAAGCAGCAGCGCGAACAGCAGCGGCGTCGCCAGCCCCAGCACCACTTCCGGCAAAATGTGAGAGAAGATATCCTCGACCCGCCGCACCTGGTCGGTCAATAACGCCGACGTTGAGCCAATACGATGCTGCTGGAACCAGCCCAGCGGCAGGCGGCGCAGATGGTCCGCCAGCGCCTGACGGTATTTACTCATCAGCGCATAGCTGCCCAAAAAGCAGTCCAGTTGGCCGAAATGGGACAACAGCAACTGGGCCAGCAGACACACGGCCAGCCCGCCCCATAGCCATCCCCAGATTTGCCCGTCCTCGCCGGGCTGTAACTCACGCAGCGCCAGCCAGGCAATGAAAAACGGCAGTACCGCAAACAGCTGCGCCAGCGTGCGCAGCACAATGCCGCGTAAAAACTGACGGCGACCGCTGGCCGAATAGCGCAATAACCCACTAAGCCCCTGCATGTGCGACCTCCTGTTGTTCATCCCGAATATGCCAGTGTTGTAAGTGGAACTGGCTTTGCCACAGCGCGCGATAGAGCGCGTTTTCCTGCAGAAGCTGCGAATGGCTGCCATCGGCAATAAGTTGCCCCTTTTCCATCACCAGGATGCGGTCCGCCTGTTGAATAGCAAAAAGACGATGGGCGATAGCCAGAACAGTCATCTTCGGGCGCAACAAACGCAACGTGCGGTAAAACGCCTCTTCGGTCAGGGCATCGGCAAAGGCCGTGGCTTCGTCCAGAATCAGAATGGGCGTGTTCGCCAGCAGCGCGCGGGCGATGGCAATACGCTGGCGCTCCCCGCCGGATAGGCTGACGCCACGTTCCCCGACCAGGGTTTCCAGCCCCTGCGGCAGGGCGGCGACAAAATCCAGCGCCTGAGCAATCTCCAGCACCTGCCACAGTTGCTCATCTGTCGCGTCAGGGTCAACCAGTCGCAGGTTGTCCGCCAGCGTGCCGCGAAAGATAAAGACCTCCTGGCTCACCATCCCCAACAACGCCGCACGGCGGGCATCGGCCAGGTTTGTCACCCGCACGTCGCCGAGCATAATGTCCCCTCTCCCGGCAGGCAGTAGCCCGGCCAGCAGCCAGGCCAGGGTTGATTTCCCGGAACCGGACGGCCCCACCAGCGCATAGAATCCCCCGGCGGGTAGCGAGAACGACACATCGCGCAGCACGGCCGCCCCTTCATAATCAAAGTGCAGGTCGCGAACGCTCAGTGCCAGCGTCTCCGGCACCGGGTCGGCATCCACCGCGGGCGGCAGCATAAACACGGCAATACGTTCGACGCCGGCGAGCATTTCGCGGATCAGCGAACTCATAAAGGTCACGCGCAGCAGAGGCTGAATTAAGCCGCTGCCGAGTAGCAAGATCAGAATCAACTGGGCCACGGTTAGCGCCCCCTGGCTAACGCGCCAGACGCCGAGCGGCAGCAGAATGAAGATGCTGGCATTGAGCAGCACCATAAACAGCGACCAGCCCGGTACCGCCTGATACGTAAAACGCGCCACCAGCGCCCGATACTGTTCCAGGCTGTCATGCAGCAGACGAAACGAACGGCTGCTCTGGCAAAAGGCTTTCATCACCGGAATGCCGCGCACGTATTCCACAATGGCGCTATTGAGCCGCGATGTCGCCGCGTTCATTTCCGTCACCCGCTGCGCCATTCCGCGCATGGCGACCTTTTGCGCCAGCAGTGCCAGCGGCACCGTCGCCAGCGAGGCCAGCGCCATCCTCCAGTCAATCCAGAAGAGGAATCCGGCGGCCACCAGCGGGCTGACCAGCGCGGCGGTAAAATCCACCGAATGGTGAGCGATAAACCCTTCCATGCGCTCCACATCATTGATGACGATATGGCGCAGGCTACCGGAGGAGTAAGTGGACAGGCGGCTAAACGGCAGACGCGTCAGTCCACGCGCTACCGCGATACGCACATCGTAGAGAATGCGAAACGCCGCTTTGTGGCTACACCAGCCCGCCACGGCCAGCAGCAGATATTTCGCCGCCAGCGCCAGCGCGAGCCAGCCCGCCAGCGACCAAAGCCGCTCGGGGTACTGCACCGCCTGCCAGAGCAGATACCAGGGCACCAGTTCGCTCATCACCGAGAGCGCCGCAAGCCCCATGCCGCTGGCAATCAGCAGGCGCTGCCCGGCAATCATCGACAGCAAACAACGAAACGGAGAAGCCGGATTCATGCGCGGTTGCCCTCACGTTCCTGCGCCAGCCAGGCCTCGGCCTGCTGCTCCGCCTCGTGCGCGCTGGCAACCACTTTGTAGGGATAGGGTGCGGCTTTGGACTGCACAAAGCGCAGCGCTTTGCGCCACAGCGAACGACGCTTTGCCTCGTCCGGCTCGACGCGTATCGCCCCTAGGCACCAGCGCTGCTGCTCCTGGCGGGTCGCTATCGACCACTCCCGCAGCAGACGCAGGAAGCGC
This sequence comes from Phytobacter sp. V69, assembly GCF_965644215.1. NCBI lineage: Bacteria > Pseudomonadati > Pseudomonadota > Gammaproteobacteria > Enterobacterales > Enterobacteriaceae > Phytobacter > Phytobacter sp. V69. The sequence continues at coordinate 49,542 of NZ_CBFFRL010000005.1, read as the reverse complement.
GGGGAATCTTTGGGCTGTTCCACGCCGCTAAAAATCAGCACGAACGGCTGGCAACGCTTCAGGATCGCGTTAAGTACGGCGATATGTTCCGCGGCGTCTTCATCGTCTACCCGCTCGGGCATGACGTAGTGCACCAGGGGCCAGTGGGATGAATCAATAACGTTTGGCATCGGCTGTTCCTGTAACTGACTGAAAGTAGGCGCGATGCAGTGGCGTCCCCGGCTAGCCTGTGGCGTGGGTGCGGGTTTTGCGGTAATCCCCCGGCGTCATGCCGTAGTGCTGACGGAAGAAACGGCTCAAATGGCTGGCGTGGCTGAACCCGCTCTGGCTGGCGATATCCTGTAACGTCAGCTCTTCACGCAGCAGCTCTCGCGCATGTTCCAGACGCTGGGTAATGACATAACTCCACAGCGTCACGCCGAACATCGCCGGAAAACCGCGCTTGAGCGCCATCAGACTCAGCCCACACACCTGCGCTATCTCGCCCATTGAACGCACATGGGTCGCCCGCTCCCGCACATAATCCCGCGCGTCAATCAACCGCTTACGATCCCGACTTTGCAGCTCCCGTCCTGGCGACGCCCCTTTGCCCGGTTCGTCCAGCCCGCGCAGCGCTTCCCACAGCGCATTTAGCGCCAGCCCTTCCAGGCGCAGAGTGCCGAGCGCGCTGTCGTCGTGCCATTCGAGCAGCATCAGGCGCAGCACCTCTTGCAGCGGCTCGCTTAACGGGGCGCTGAACACCCTTCCCCCGTCTTCCGCCAGCGGCAGCGCGGCCGCGTAAAGCGTGTTGAGCAGCGCCGGAGCGAAATCGACAATCAGCAGATCGTAAAAATGATTACGCGGGAAAAAATCAAAGCCAGAGCAAGGCTGCGCCGAACAGGAAATCAGCAGCCGGTTAGCACCATAATGCTGAATTTTCTGCTCATTAAGTTGGAAAGTACCGGCCCCTTCGCGCATCAGCACCAGCGAGAAATGCGCCGGAAACTGCCCGCGAACCACTTTGTCGTCACCGAGCGTCGCACAGATGGACGTGAGCCGAATCCGCGGCGTCAGCGTTCTGCATCGCATGCCCGGCATTGTACGTTGATTCATCACAGATCCTTTCGTCACAACAATGATAATGATTATTATTCAAACAAATGATGCAATAGCAATCCTTATCGTGCAACCCTCTGATGAAACGGCAAAGATAGACTCCCCCTCACGTCTAATAAGAGGGATACCATGATGAAAGCCGTAGTCATTCACCCGCTGGTTCTTGCCACATTGCTGGCTAATGGCAGTGCGTTTGCCGACGATAGCAGTAAATCCAGTGAGGAAACGCTATTCGTTTCCGCCAAGCAGTCGCCGAAATCTGTCTCGGCACAAAACGTCTCATCCACCCGCGTGAGCGGTAGCGAACTCGCCGATGCCAACGTCACCCGCACCGATCAACTGGGTGATGTGCTGCCAGGACTGAACATTACTCACAGCGGCAGTCTGCTGTTTCCCTCTATTTCGCTTCGCGGCATCTCTTCGGCTCAGGACTTCTTTAATCCGGCGGCCAGCATTTACGTGGACGGCGTGCCTCAGCTTTCTACCTTCTCATCGCAGTTGTTCAACGGTGATATTGAGAGCGTAGAGATGCTGCGCGGGCCGCAGGGCACGCTTTATGGCAAAAGCGCCCAGGGCGGGGTGATTAACATCATTACCCGTAAACCGGATGGTGAAACCCGTGCCTCCCTTGAAGGCGGTTACGGCACCAGAGACAGCTACCACGGCAGGCTGAGCGCTTCCGGTGCTCTGGTGGAAGATATGCTCTATGCCAGCGCCTCGGTTCAGCGCCAGGTCGAGAATGGCCCCTTCACCAACCCGGCTACCGGCAGTGATGATTTAGGCGGCACAAAGGCCAACAACGGTAACCTCAATCTGCGTTTTGCCCCTTCGGTCAGCCCGTGGGAAGCCAGCGTGATGCTCAGTTCCGAATGCACCAAAGCCAGCCAGGATACCTATCTCGACGGCAGCAATGTGAAAGGCCGTGAGCTGCTGGTGTCAGACGGCGGCAAAGACCCGAAAATCAACCGCTGCACCCGCAGCCAGACGCTGGCATCGCAGTACACGACCGACGCATGGCTGATAAGCCTCACCGCCGGATGGCAGCAACAGCATTACGAGCGCGACTTCCCCTACAGCGCCTATGCGGTACACATGCCGCAGGACTGGAACATGAACGTGCAGGAACTGCGCGCCGCGACGCGGGGTGACGACAACCCGGTGGATGCGGTGTTCGGTCTTTATCGCCAGGATACGCGCGGCACCTATAACCAGCGGATGCAGTACGCCGGGATGACCCTTTCCGATACGCAGGCGTGGAACGATGCCGAAACCCAGGCGGCCTACAGCGATCTAACCTGGCACGTAACCGACAAATTCGATCTCGGCGGCGGCGTGCGTTTCTCCCACGACAAAGCGAAAACCCGCTATCAGTACAGCTACCTGCCGCAGACTTTCAGCGATGAAACCAGCGATAACCAGTGGCTGGGTCAGCTGTCTGCCGGGTATCAGTTCACATCGGAACTGCGCGTCTGGACACGCGCGGCGCAGGGCTATAAACCAGCGGGTTACAGCATCGCACCGGCGGCGGGCACGGCGGAATCCTACGACGCTGAAAAATCGATGAACTACGAGCTGGGCGCACGCTATGACAATGGCAATGTGGCCGTACAGGGCACCGTCTACCACACCCGGACCAAAGATGTGCAGCTCTACAGCGGCGTGACCGGCATGCAGTCGCTCACCAACGCTGGCAAAGCCAAAGCGACGGGCGTTGAACTGGATGCAAGCTGGACATTTACCCCCGGCTGGCGTGCGGAGATCAACGGCGGTTACGTGAACTCAACCTTTGACGGCGAAGACAGCCCGTACCCGGACAAACACCTGCCGTTTGTGCCGCTGTATAACGCGGGCGCGAGCATTAACGGCACCATTGATACCCCGATCGGCGCGCTGATGCCGCGCGTGGCGATCAATGTGGTCGGCAAGCACTACTTCGACGGCGACAATGCGGTGGAACAAGGCACCTATGCCACCACCAATCTGCGCCTCGGCTGGCAGGCAACGCGCAACGTGCAGATTGCCACCTGGGTGGATAACCTCTTCGATAAGCGTTATTTCACCTACGGCATGGTGGCGGGACCTGGGCAAAACTGGGTGCAGATTAACCAGGGGCTGACCGCTGGCGTGGATGTGAAAATCGATTTCTTCTGATGAATTAACCCCTAAGCGGCATAGCACATTTCGCGATGCCGCTGTCTCTCTTTCTTCCACAGCCCTTTCCAGTATTCATCGCCACGCAACCGTTTTCCTTGCCGGTTTTCCATGCTATTCTTTGTGCCCTCAAAAGCTGTCCGTAGTCACACCCACAGGAGTTTTCTTAACGCATGTCTTCTGCTAACCAGCCGGCGCGTATCGCCATTGTCATGGGATCGAAAAGCGATTGGGCGACCATGCAGTTCGCCACCGAAATCCTCGATATCCTGAATGTCCCGCAGCATGTTGAAGTCGTCTCCGCACACCGCACTCCCGATAAACTGTTCAGCTTCGCCGAAAGCGCGGAAGAGAACGGTTTTCAGGTGATTATTGCGGGCGCAGGCGGAGCGGCACATCTGCCGGGCATGATTGCCGCGAAAACGCTGGTGCCGGTGCTGGGTGTGCCGGTGCAAAGCGCTGCCTTAAGTGGCGTGGACAGCCTCTACTCGATCGTCCAGATGCCGCGCGGTATTCCGGTCGGCACGCTGGCGATTGGCAAAGCTGGCGCGGCGAACGCTGCGCTGCTGGCAGCACAGATCCTTGCCCAGCACGATACGGAACTGCACGCGCGTCTGACAGAATTCCGCCGTGTGCAGACCGATGAAGTGCTGGAGAACCCGGACCCGCGGGGTGCGGCATGAAGCAGGTTTGCATCTTAGGTAACGGTCAGCTTGGACGCATGCTGCGCCAGGCGGGCGAGCGACTGAGCATTGCCGTGTGGCCGGTCGGGCTGGATGCCGATCCGGAAGCCGTGCCGTTTGCCCAGAGCGTGATTTCTGCGGAGATTGAACGCTGGCCGGAAACGGCGCTGACGCGTGAACTGGCGCGTCACCCGGCGTTCGTTAACCGCGACGTGTTCCCGATCATTGCTGATCGCCTGACGCAAAAGCAGCTCTTCGACAGGCTCGGCCTTGCCACAGCACCGTGGCAGTTGCTGGCAGACAAGAGCGAATGGCCTTCCGTGTTCAATACACTGGGCGAGCTGGCGATTGTGAAACGCCGCGTGGGTGGTTACGACGGTCGCGGCCAGTGGCGTCTGCGTGCAGGTGAAACGGATCAGTTGCCGGATGACTGTTACGGCGAGTGTATCGTCGAGCAGGGGATTAACTTCTCCGGTGAAGTGTCGCTGGTGGGCGCGCGCGGACACGATGGCAAGGCCGTCTTCTATCCGCTGACCCATAACCTGCATCAGGACGGTATTCTGCGCACCAGCGTGGTCTTCCCGAAACCGGATTCAGAGCAGCAGAAGCAGGCAGAAAGCATGCTGACCGCCATCATGAATGAGCTGAATTATGTTGGCGTGATGGCGATGGAGTGCTTCGTAACGCCGGCTGGTTTGCTAATCAACGAACTGGCCCCCCGCGTGCACAACAGCGGGCACTGGACGCAAAACGGTGCGTCTATCAGCCAGTTTGAGCTGCACCTGCGTGCGGTGGTGGATCTGCCGCTGCCTCAGCCGGTGGTCAACAGCCCGTCGGTAATGATTAACCTGATTGGCAGCGATTTGAATTACGACTGGCTGAAACTGCCGCTGGTGCACCTGCACTGGTACGACAAAGAGGTGCGTCCGGGTCGTAAAGTGGGTCACCTGAACCTGAACGATGACGACAATGGTCGCCTGAGTGCCACGCTGGAAGCACTGGTGCCCCTGCTGCCACCGGAATACGCCAGTGGGATTGCCTGGGCGCAGGCGAAGCTCGCCTGATCGGCCCCCCCCCTCACCCCAGCCCTCTCCCTCAGGGAGAGAGTGAAAACAAGCCCGGATAAGGCGCTTACGCCGCATCCGGGACAATATCAGTGCCTGTCGCGTTTATCCGCACGCGCAGCCAGCCAGTCGCCCAGCATTTGCACCACCTGCACCAGCACAATCAACGCGATAACCGTTACCACCATCACCTGGGTTTCGTAGCGGTAGTAGCCGTAGCGGATTGCCAGGTCACCGACCCCGCCACCGCCGACAATCCCCGCCATTGCCGAATAACCAATCAGGCTCACCAGCGTAATCGTCAAACCACGCAGCAGGCCCGCGCTGGCTTCCGGCAGCAACACCGTGCAGATAATACGCATCGGGCTGGCACCAAAGGCTTCGGCGGCTTCGATAATACCTTTGTCCACTTCACGCAGCGCGCCGTCCACCAGACGGGCGTAAAAGGCAATCGCCGCCACGGACAGCGGCACCGATGCGGCAATCGGGCCGATGGTGTTGCCGAGTAAAAACTGGGTTAACGGCAGCAGGAGCACCAGCAAAATCACGAACGGCACCGAGCGAATGATGTTCACCAGCACCGAGCTGAACAAATAGACCACACGGTTTTGCCAGAACAGATTGCGATCCGTCACGAAGATCAAAAAGCCCAACGGCAGACCACCGATAATCGCTAGCACCGTTGAGATGCTCAACATCTGGAAGGTTTCGCCAAAGGCAAGGCTCAAATCGGCCAGTAAATCATCCACGGATCACCTCCACCTGAGCGGTACGGTTACGAATAAACTCTACCGCCTGTTCCACCACCGCCGGATCTTCTGCGGTCAGTTGTACCACCAGAATGCCTAGCGCACGCTCGCCGATGTACTCGATTTTGCCGTGCAGAATGTTCACCGCCACGCCAAAGTTAATGGCCGCGTCGGACAGGACCGGCTGCTCGGCAGAATCGCCAATAAACAGGATCTTCAACAACTGCCCCGGCAGGTGCTCGCGCAATCTGTCCGGCAGGGTCAGATTGAGGGTGCGGGAAACCAACTGCTGGGTAAACGCATGCTGCGGATGGGCAAAAATATCAAACACATCGCCACTTTCCACCACCTTGCCAGCGGACATCACCGCCACGCGATCGCAGATGGATTTGATCACATTCATCTCGTGGGTGATCAATACGATCGTGATCCCCAGTTGAGTGTTGATCTGCTTGAGCAGCTCCAGAATGGTGGCCGAGGTTTCCAGATCCAGTGCCGAGGTGGGTTCGTCACACAACAACACGTCCGGGTGGTTGGCGATAGCGCGGGCGATACCGACGCGCTGCTTCTGTCCACCGCTCAACTGTACCGGGTAGCGATTCGCTTTGTCTCCAAGGCCTACCAGCTCAAGAATTTCCGCGACCCGTGGGGCAATTTTCTCACGCTCCCACCCTGCCGCTTTCAGGCTGAAGGCGACGTTTTGCGCCACGGTGCGGGTGTGCATCAGGTTGAAGTGCTGGAAGATCATGCCGATGCGCTGGCGAGCTTTGCGCAGCGTCAGGCCTTCCATTTGCGAAATCGCCACGCCGTTTACTTTCACGCAGCCTTCGCTCGGGCGCGTCAACGCGTTTAACGTGCGTAGCAGCGTACTTTTCCCGGCACCGCTGGTGCCGACGATGCCGAAGATTTCCCCGGCGGCGATGTGCAGGCTGACGTTATCCACGGCCCGGGTCGGCGTCGCTCCCCGTGTGGCGGGAAAGTCTACGCAGACCTTATCTATCTCAATCATGTGTCCCTCAAACGGCAAAAGGCAGGCCTCTGCCTGCCTGTTAACTCAGTACCCGCGCTTACTTCTTGTCCGCAGCGATCATCCAGTCTGGTTTCTGGAAGGCGCTATACACATTTTTCGGGGAGTCAATCACCGCACGGTAAGCCGGGGATTTCACCACCTCAACAATATCTTTCGCAAACGGCTTGTCGGCATCTTCAGTGCGCACCGCGATGATGTTTTTCAGGTTCTCATCCAGATGCTCTTGCCTGATAGCCGTGTTGAGATCCAGCCCTGCGGCAATCGCGAAGTTGCCGTTAACCAGTGCCGCGGTAGCGCTATCCAGCGTACGTGGCAGCTGTGCGGCTTCCAGCGGTTTAAACACCAGCCCTTTCGGGTTGCTGGCGATGTCACGTTCTGAGGCTTTGGTTGGATCGATATTCTCTTTGATGGTGATGAGATCCAGTGACGCCAGGAAACGCAGGCCGCGTGCCAGGTTGGTCGGATCATTAGACAGCGTCACGATGTCGCCTTTTTTCAGCTCATCGAGACTTTTGATTTTGTGGGAGTAGAAGCCCATACCCGCCGTCGGCACGCTGATCAACCTGGTCAGTTTCAGCCCTTTGTCGGCGGTGAATTTATCGAAATAGAGCGAGTGCTGGAACAGGTTGGCGTCGATGCTGCCGTTAGACAGCGCCATGTTGGGCTGCACGTAGTCGCTGAACTCGCGCACCACGACCTTATAGCCTTTCTCTTTCAGTGATGGCTCAATGGCCTGTTTCACCATGTCACCGTACGGCCCCGGCGCTACGCCGAAGACGATAGTGTGCGGATCGCTGTTAGCCAGTGCGGAGCTTAAACCGCAGGCCAGAAGGAGTGCCCCAAAGGTGGCACGGAAACCGAGACGACGTCCCATACATTCTCCCTAACGAAGTGTGTCTGCTGTGTGTGGCGCGCCGTACCAGGCGGCACGCTCCATATTCATTTCATGAATAAGATGGCACAAACCCGGCGCAGCGGTAATTGAAAAAAATTCATGTTGCTGTGAACTATGTCACTGAATGATGAGGATATTTGGCGAGGTAACGCGATGAAGCATAAAGAAAAGCAAAAACACCCGCCTCTCTTTATGCTTTTTTTAGATTAACAAAGTCAGATCTTTGCTAAGACTGAACTTATCAAGCACAAATTCCGGGTCAGTTGGCGTTATCAGCGCAGGCAGTTTGAACACGGACAGCGCGGAGGAACCGGAGCGTACACGTAGTACGTGAGGTTACGAGCACTGCCCAGGTTCAAACAGGCAAGTGAGATAGCCAAATGCCCGGAATTTTAGAAATCGTAGCGCAGACGCACTAAGTTCATATCGCCCAGATTGTCGGTGCTGGAGGTAAACACGTGTTCGTAATCCACGCGGAAACCGTAATCCAGCTGGAAGCTGATACCCACACCGTTGTCGATACGCTGGTAGTTGCGGCCGTTCATGGTTTCAAGACGATCGCCCATCACGTAAGGCTGGACGGATTTCAGCGCAAACTGGCCAACAGGGATTTTATAGCCTGCGAAGTACTCAATACCCCATGCATCACCCGCAAAATAGTTGTCCACAGACACTTTTTTGGTGGTCACAAAGTTCTGATACCAGCCGCCGCCTGCGGAGAAGGTCCAGTTATCCGGCGTCCAGCTCAGTGCCGTACCCAGAATGTTCTGGTCGTAGGTTTTGCTGTCGCTGTTGCCCGGGTTACGCATCTCGGCACGGGTATAGTTCCACGCCGTACCCCATGTCAGGGTGTTGGTCAGATGGTAATCCACACCCAGCGAGCCGCCGCCTTTACGTTTGTAACGCAGACCATTGCCCGGCAGATATTCGTTATCATCGAACAGGTAAGAGGCATAAATATCGGCATCACCGAAGGTATTCTTATATTTCAGCATATTGCGTGAACGATAAGAACCGTCGTAGTCGCCGTTGATACCGTTGCCCGGCGCCTGAGCGACCATGTCGTAATCCCAGATATCGGTTTTCGCACCCACAACATCATAGTAAATGCTGTTTTGCTGACCGTAGGTTAATGTCCCCCAGGTTTTGCTTTTCAGCCCGGTGTAGAGCATACGGCGCGTGGTATCGTGGGCACCTTCCGCATAGTGGTTATCCCAGTCAAACACCGCCGGAATATTGACACCCAATTCGTAATAGTTAATCCAGCTAATGTCATCAAACAGGTAGTAATCGGTCGCGAAGCGGAAACGGGTACCGCCATCAAAACCGTTACGTTTATAAGACCCTTTATCACCATCACCCGTCATCATGTTGAACTGCGGACGAATACTCCCGCCGACGGTGAAATTCAGGCGGCTTAACGGATCGCCAGCCTGTGGATCTTGTTTCAGCAATGTGATCTCAGCCTGAGTTGCAAATGAGGTCATCGCCAGTGCCGCGCCGATCGTAATCGCCAGCGCTTTTATTTTATGTGCCATGCTTTTTCCTTGGTTAATACGCAGACAAATAGTTGCCCGCTGAATATTAACGCCGTTCAAGCACGTCATGTTGTCGAGTTTTTGGTAGATTGTGCGCTATAAAATCATATAGTTAGCATTTTGTGCACTTAAAAAATTACACGTCGATTGTTTAACCGACGTGTAATCACATTGACATACTCTTACTGGTTGAACTGGCGGAATAGCGCTTTGCCTTTCAGTAAACGCGTTCCCAACCAGCCACCGCATGCCGACAACAACACGGCACCGCACAGCGGCAACGTGACCCACAATCGCCAGTCTGGCTCCCAGGGGAAGTCGAACACCTTCGTTTGCAGCACCGCCAGCGCCGTTTCCGCACCGATTGCCGCCACCAGCCCGGAGACAAACCCAAGCAGCGCAAATTCACACCACAGCGTGGTGCGCAATAAGCGTTTCCCGGCCCCCAGCGTGCGATACACCACCAGTTCCTGATGACGCTGGCGCATCCCTACCTGTACCTGAGCCAGCAATAACAGCACGCCGCAGACCGTCACCAGCACGACCATCACTTCCAGCGCCCGGCTTACCTGCTCCAGCACCTGACCGACCTGTTTTAAGATCGCGCCAATATCCAGCAGGCTGATGGTGGGAAACTCGCGGTTAAGCTGCGTCAACATGCCGTTGCCATTCTGCCAGCGGAAACTGGTCAGCCAGCTCTGCGGCTGCCCGTCCAGCGCTCCCTGCGGGAAGATAAAGAAGAAGTTGGGGCGCAAGCTTTCCCAGTCCACTTTGCGCAGGCTGGTCACTTTAGCAGTGAAATCCTGGGTATCCCCCATAAAGGTAACGCTGTCGCCGAGCTTAAGCTTGAGGCGTTTTGCCAGCTCTTCTTCTATTGAGACCTCCCCGGTTTTCGGCGGCCAGGTCCCTGCGGTCACCGGGTTATGTTTCGCCTCCGCTCCCTGCCAGGTCAGATTCAGCTCGCGATTCAGCGCTTCATCCGCATTCCCCTCCGTGGCATGCCCGTTAATTTGTGTCAGGCGAGCGCGCACGATAGGCCAGAACGCCTGCGGAATCACATGGTGCTCGGAGAGAAACGCTTTCACTGGCACGACCTGCTCCGGGGCAATATTAATGAGGAAATAGTTCGGGCTTTCCGGCGGAAGCTGTTGCTGCCAGCGGTCAAGCAGATCGCCACGCAGCACCAGCAGCATCGCCAGTAGCATGAACGACAGCGAGAATGCCGACAGCTGGCTGAGCGTTGACCATGGCTGGCGCAACAGACGATTTACCGCCAGACGCAGCGGCAGCGCATTGAAGGCGAGTTTTTTCATCACCCGCAGCAGCAGCCAACCCACCACGCCGCACAGCAGCGCCAGTACGACCGCTCCCGCCAGTACCGACCACAGCAGCATGCTGGCCCCCATCAGCCAGGCCAGCAGCAGTACGCTTACGACAGAGATAGTGGGAATATAAAATTTCAGCGGCCAGACATCCGCCACAGCATCACGGCGCAGAACGCGCAAAGGCTGCGTCGCCAGCAGCAAGCGATAAGGTCGTAGCCCCACCAGCAGCGAAATCACCAGCATGGAGCCAATCGACCAGAGCCACGGCCAGCCGCTGGCGGCAGGCAATGCCACCGGCAGCACTGGCTTGAGCAAGATCAGCAGGATTTTTTCAAACAGCAGCCCCATCGCCCCGCCTGTGACAGCCGCCAATGCCAGCACCATCAGCCACTGACCGACGATCAATTTGCGCAGTTGTGCCCTACCCGCCCCCAGCGTTTTGAGGATTGCCACCAGGTCATAGCGGCTGCGGCAATAGTGCCCCATCGCCACGGCGACCGCCGCGACCGCCAGCAGCAGCGTTAATAATGCAGACAACAGTAAGAATTGCTGGGAGCGCTGCAATGACTTACCGAGCGCGCCTTCATCCTGCTCAAGACCATACCAACGGTGCTCCGGTTTAAGCTGCGGCAGTAACCATTTTTCGTAGGCGTCCAACTGCGCAGGCGTCCCGGCAAATTTCACCCGCCAGGTGACGCGGCTTCCCGGCTGTACCGCGCCGGTTTTCGCCACATCCGCCGTGTTCATTAACAAACGTGGGGCCATTTCGAACGGGTTAAAGCCGGAATCCGGCTCCTGTACCACCTCCCCGGCGATGCGTAACGTGGCATCGCCCACATCAATAGAATCCCCGGTTTTCAGGTTTAACAGCGCCATCAACCGTGGGGCCAATAGCACCGTGCCGGCCTGCGGTTTGGCCTGGGGCGGCGTGGTTTGCAGGTCGCCGTAGAGCGGATAACGATCATCCACCGCTTTGACGTTTGCCAGCTGTGGCGTATCGCCCGCGAAGGTCATGGTGGCAAACGAGATTTGCTCGCTGACCTTAAGCCCTTCTTTTTTGGCCTCATCCAGCCAGGCCTGCGGGATGTCACGGGAGCTGCGCAGCGCCCTGTCGCCAGCCATAAACTCACGGCTCTGCTGGCTTAACCCTTTTTCCATCCGATCGCTGATATTGCCAAGCGCCAGCACGCAGGCGACCGCCAGGCTTAGCGCCAGCCAGACAATCAGCAGCGAAGGAGAGCGCCATTCGCGCCAGAACCAGCGGGCGATCATGCTTCCTCCCGCAGTTCGCCGTTCACCAGACGCAAACGTCTGTCGCAACGCGCCGCAAGCTGAGGATCGTGGGTGACCAGAATCAGGGTGGTGCCATATTGCTGGTTCATCGAAAAGAGCAAATCGGCAATCTTATCGCCGGTCTGCCTGTCGAGGTTGCCGGTGGGTTCGTCGGCAAACAGCAGCGCCGGGCGGCCGTTAAAGGCGCGGGCCAACGCCACACGCTGCTGCTCACCGCCGGAAAGCTGTGCAGGAAGATGGTCGAGGCGTTTTCCCAGCCCCAGCTCTTCCAGCAGCCCTTTGGCGCTGGTGCGGCTCTGGGCGCTGTTTTCGCCACGTAGTAGCGCCGGAAGCTCGACGTTTTCCAGCGCATTGAGAGTGGGGATCAGCATAAAGGATTGAAAAACAAAGCCGACATGATCGGCGCGCAGCTTCGCCCGCGCCTCTTCATCCATCGCGTGCAGCGGCTGGCCCAGCAGGTTTACTTCGCCGCTGCTGCCATCGTCGAGCCCGGCAAGGATCGCCAGCAATGTCGACTTACCCGAACCAGATTCACCAATCAGGGCGATGGTCTGCGCCCGTTTGACAACAAGCTCAACTCCGGTGAGGATGGAAAGTTCATGCTCCCCCTGACCGACGGACTTCTTAAGATGATGAACTTCAACAATGTTTTCCGCTGGCATTTGGCCTTCCTGTTTCTGCTTCTGTTTAGCCTGCGCGCCGCCGCAGCGGACACGTTACTGGTTCTGGGAGACAGCCTGAGCGCGGGCTATCGCATGGCTGCCAATACCGCCTGGCCTGCACTGCTCAACGATAAATGGCAGCAAAAGCCGCCGGTCGTCAACGCCAGCATTAGCGGTGATACCTCGCAACAGGGGCTGGCACGATTACCCGCGCTGCTCAAGGAGCATCAGCCTCGTTGGGTGCTGGTGGAGCTGGGAGGTAACGATGGTCTGCGCGGGTTTGCGCCGCAACAAACAGAACAAACACTGCGCACCATTTTGCAGGCGGTGAAAGCCGCGAACGCCGAACCCTTATTGATGCAAATACGGCTGCCCGCCAACTATGGACGCCGTTATACTGAGTCATTCAGCGCCATCTATCCGAAGCTCGCCAAAGAGTTTGATATTCCTATGTTGCCGTTTTTTATGGAAGAGGTCTATCTCAAACCCCAGTGGATGCAGGATGACGGGATTCACCCGAACCGTGACGCTCAGCCTTTTATTGCCGACTGGATGGCAACCCGGTTGGCTCCATTAGTTAATCACGACTCCTGATTTATCAGGGACGCTTTCAGGTAAAGTTATGCAAAAAACGGTCTTAATAACAGGATGTTCCAGCGGTATTGGTCTGGAAAGCGCCCATGAACTCAAGCGCCAGGGCTTTCGCGTGCTGGCGGCCTGCCGTAAAAGCGAGGATGTCGTGCGCATGAATCAGGCGGGATTCACCGGCGTGCTGCTGGATCTCGACTCCCCCGAAAGCGTAGAGCGCGCCGCGGACGAGGTGGTTGCCCTGACGGAAAACCGTCTGTACGGCATTTTTAATAATGCGGGCTTTGGCCTGTATGGTCCGTTGTCCACCATCAGCCGCGAGCAGATGGAACAGCAGTTTTCCGCCAACTTTTTCGGCGCACACCAGCTCACCATGCGCCTGCTGCCTGCAATGATCCCGCACGGCGAAGGTCGCATTGTGATGACGTCATCGGTAATGGGGCTGATTTCGACCCCAGGCCGTGGTGCTTACGCGGCCAGCAAATACGCGCTGGAAGCCTGGTCCGATGCGCTGCGTATGGAGCTGCGCCACAGCGGTATTAAGGTCAGCCTGATTGAGCCCGGTCCTATCCGCACTCGCTTTACGGAGAACGTCAACCAGACCCAGAGCGACAAGCCGGTGGAAAATCCCGGTATCGCCGCACGTTTTACTCTCGGCCCGGAGGCGGTGGTCGCCAAAGTGCGCCATGCTTTTGAAAGTCCGAAACCCAAACTGCGCTATCCGGTCACGGTCGTCACTTATGTGGTAAGCCTGTTAAAACGCGTGTTGCCGGCACGGGCAATGGATAAAATTTTACACGGGTGAGTTGAAGGCACGGCGCCTGTCCCCATGTATCAGTAAACACTTAAACAGAGAATGACCCATGTCTGTACAGAACATCGTCAACATTAACGAAGCAAACCTACACCCGACGCTTGAACAGTCAGTGACCACGCCTGTGCTGTTCTATTTCTGGTCCGAGCGTAGCCAGCACTGCCAGCAACTGACCCCGGTGCTGGAAAACCTGGCGGCGCAGTATAACGGGCAGTTTATTCTGGCGAAGGTGGACTGCGATGCTGAGCAGATGCTTGCGTCACAGTTTGGTTTACGCGCCATTCCGACGGTCTACCTGTTCCAGAACGGCCAGCCGGTCGACGGTTTCCAGGGGCCGCAGCCAGAAGAGGCGATTCGCGCCCTGCTGGATAAAGTCCTGCCGCGCGAAGAAGAGTTAAAAGCGCAGCAGGCGATGCAGCTAATTGAAGAAGGCAAACATGCCGACGCGCTGCCGCTGCTGAAAGAAGCCTGGCAGTTATCGCAGCAGAACAGCGAAATCGGTCTGTTGCTGGCGGAGACGCAAATTGCGCTCAACCGTTCTGACGATGCCGAAGCGGTGCTGAAAACCATTCCGTTGCAGGATCAGGACACCCGCTATCAGGGCCTGGTGGCACAAATCGAGCTGCTGAAAAAAGCCGCTGACACCCCGGAGATTCAGTATCTGCAAGAGCAGGTTGCGAAGAACCCGGCAGATGCGCAACTGGCAACACAACTGGCGTTGCAACTGCACCAGGTTGGCCGTAATGAAGAGGCGCTGGAGCTGCTGTTCAGTCATCTGCGTAAAGATTTAGGCGCAGCGGACGGTGAGGCGCGCAAAATGCTGCAGGAAATTCTTGCCGCTTTAGGTACCGGTGATGCGTTGGCCTCGAAGTATCGTCGTCAGCTCTACTCTCTGCTCTATTAATCCCGCCCGCTAAATTTGGGGGTCGCGCTGTTAAGATCCCCAAATTTGGTTAGAATGACATCAAATTAAACAGGAGGTTTATTTGATGCTCATCGTCATCCCCGTTCTTATCTTAGTCGCGCTGGTTATTGTCGGCGCGGGTGTCAAAATCGTTCCGCAAGGTTATCAATGGACGGTAGAACGCTTTGGTCGTTATACCCGTTCGCTCCAGCCGGGTCTGAGCCTTGTGGTGCCGTTTATGGACCGCATTGGTCGCAAGATCAATATGATGGAGCAGGTTCTCGATATCCCTTCTCAGGAAATCATCTCCAAAGATAACGCCAACGTCACCATCGATGCGGTGTGCTTTATCCAGGTTATCGATGCACCGAAAGCCGCCTATGAGGTGAGCAATCTGGAGTTGGCGATCATTAACCTCACCATGACCAACATCCGTACGGTCCTCGGCTCGATGGAGCTCGACGAAATGCTCTCCCAGCGCGACAGCATCAATACTCGCCTGCTGCATATCGTGGATGAAGCGACCAACCCGTGGGGCATCAAAGTCACCCGTATCGAAATTCGCGATGTTCGCCCACCCGCCGAGCTGGTCTCATCGATGAACGCCCAGATGAAAGCCGAACGAACCAAGCGTGCTTACATCCTGGAAGCGGAAGGGATTCGCCAGGCGGAAATCGTCAAAGCGGAAGGTGAAAAGCAGGCAAAAATCCTGAAAGCGGAAGGTGAACGGCAGTCGGCGTTCCTTGAAGCAGAGGCGCGTGAGCGTTCGGCGGAAGCCGAAGCGCGCGCCACCAAAATGGTCTCCGAGGCGATTGCCGCCGGGGATATTCAGGCGATTAACTACTTTGTGGCGCAAAAATACACCGAAGCGCTACAGCAGATTGGTTCGGCCAACAACAGCAAAGTGGTGATGATGCCGCTGGATGCCAGCAGCCTGATGGGCTCGATTGCCGGGATCGCCGAACTGGTAAAAGACAGCAGCAGTGACCGGAAAAAACCATGATCGCCGTGCTCTTTGAACATGCGTACATCTTCTGGCTAAGTCTTGGCGGCCTGCTTTTAGCCGCCGAGATGCTCGGCGGCAACGGCTATTTGCTGTGGAGCGGCGTGGCGGGGGTGATCACCGGCCTGCTGGTCTGGGTGATTCCCTTCGGCTGGGAGTTACAGGGAGTTACCTTCGCGGTCCTCACCCTTGTTGCCGCCTGGCTGTGGTGGCTGTGGCTCGCCAAACGGGTGCGCGAGCAGAAACCGGCAGACGCGGCGCTCAATCAGCGCGGACAGCAGTTGGTTGGTCGTCGTTTCACCCTGGATGATGCGCTGGTCAACGGCCGCGGGCATGTGCGGGTGGGAGACAGCTCCTGGCCGGTAAGCGCTGAATCTGATTTACCGGCTGGCACCAAAGTGGAAGTGACCGCCGTCGAAGGCATTACGCTGCACATCAAAACCGTGGGCTAATAACCCTCATTAAACGCAAGGAACGATGGTGAAAAAAAGCCACCTCACGCTGGGCCTGTGCCTCTCATTTGCCGCCAGCAGCGCTGCGCTGGCCTCAATGGATATGGATTCATGTGCCTGGGCGAGCCCAGGCTGTTTTCTGGTCAGCCCGCCGGTCCTTGGCGTGGCAAACGACACCCGCGACAACCTGCTGCGCCTGCTGGATGAGCAAAAAGGTTTTTCATCTCTGCGCCAGCCTGTCCCGACAGATATCACCCGCAGCCGGGATTTCTATTTCGGTATGCATATGCTGGATTACGATCCCCCGGTGGATGACGACACAGATGCCACAACTGGCGATGATCCCCTGAGTCATCAAATTACCACCCTGGGACTGGATGCCGAGTCGATCAATCACCTGACGTCGCT
This sequence comes from Phytobacter sp. V69, assembly GCF_965644215.1. Taxonomy (NCBI): domain Bacteria; kingdom Pseudomonadati; phylum Pseudomonadota; class Gammaproteobacteria; order Enterobacterales; family Enterobacteriaceae; genus Phytobacter; species Phytobacter sp. V69. The sequence goes on along the minus strand of NZ_CBFFRL010000005.1, from coordinate 32,888 downwards.
ACAGGACGAAAACGAAAACCGTTTTGTATCGCTGAACACTGATACGCTGTCGGACTTTTTCGCCGCACTGATTGCCGATACGTCCCTTACCCCGGAGCTGCGCAAGACGCTGGCAAAAACGCGTCTGCTTGTCGATGGCAGCAGTAATGCCCAGGATGAACTCAACAAGCTCGCCCTACCGGAAGGCTCCGCCAGCGCGTTTCGCGATTATTTGCAGGCCGCAAACCAGTTTTACGCCGGGAATTACGCCACCGCAGGCCAGGGATTTAGCGCCCTTAGCACCAACCCGCAGCCGTGGATTGCCGAAACCGCCAGCTACATGCTGATGCGTAACGCGCTCAACGCCAGCAGTGAAAATGCTAACGGCGAATACGGTGATTTTGATGTCACCAAAGTGGATAAAACGCTCGCGCAACAGGCGCGGGATAGTGCGGAAAGCTACCTCAAAAAATGGCCACAGGGTAAATACGCCGACTCAACCCAGGGCTTGCAGCGCCGCATCAACTGGTACCTGCAGGACTGGAACACACTGGCGACGCTCTATGAGCGCATTCTGCCGCAGGCCGCCGACAGCGACGCGCTGAGCGCCCTGATTAACGAGAGTGATAACAAGCTGCTCAGTAAAGATCTGACCTGGGGTGACGGCTATTTTCTGAGTGCCCCCGATGCCTCGCTGCTGACTTTTATCCAGACCCTGCGGCTGATGCGCGATAACCAGTGCGAAAATCACGAGCGCTGTGTCGATCAGGCTTACCTCGATGGCCTCAAGGCCGATTTCGAGAAAAACAAACGCGCCGACCTGTGGAATTACCTGCGTCTGATGCTGGCTTACAACAAGCAGGATTACGCCACGGTGGTGAAAGATATTACCCCGGCGCAGAATCTGCCCGAGCACAACATTCTCGCCTTTAGTGAACAGGCGCTGTACGGCGATGCACTGATGGGCCAGCAGCAATGGGCTGCCGCACGCGATCACTGGCTGCATCTGCTGGATATAAGTAAAGACGTTGAGCAGCAACAGCTGTTACAGGCAAAACTGGCGGCCACGCTGGTCAACAGTAATGCGCTGGATAAAATTTTTGCCCCCGATAGCCGGGTCACCAACCTGCGCTACCGCTCACTGGTGCTGAAAACCAAAGCTCCGCGTGAGTTACTGCGCCAGCAGGCAGCCCACGGGCCTAACAACGAAGAGCGCACCATAGCCCTGCATACGTTGCTGACGCAGGATCTGGCACAGGGCCACTATGCCGACTGGCTACAGGATAAATCGCTGCTCACGGCGATCACTGACGCCATTCCAGGAGAGGCGTTTGACGATGTGGATGTCAGCGCCTTTGCCTGGACAGGCACCAGCCCGGAAAAAGCTTATGCCTGTGCATCGTTGAATGACACCGTCGGCGTGCTGAGTAAAAATCCGCAGGACGCCCACGCCCTTAACTGCCTGGGCGAGTTTTTCCGCACCACGCAAATTGTCATCAGTCTGGCGAAAGACCAGGGGGGCAACGATGTCCTCGACAAGGCCACGCATGAGGAAGGCTTCTCCGGGCAGCCCCATCGTCTGGCGTGGTATCAGCAGGTGATTAACGACGCGAAAGCGGAACCGGAAGATAAGAGCTATGCGCTTTATCGCGCGGTGATGTGCTATGCGCCATCAGGCTACAACGACTGTGGCGGCGAAGATGTCGATAAAGCCGTACGCAAAGCCTGGTTCCAGCAACTCAAGCGCACGTATCCGGGAAGCGTATGGGCGAAAAGCCTCAAGTATTACTGGTAATCGCCTTTATCAGCATCCTGTTTATGTCTGCGGCAAGCGCGGCAGGTGGACAGGATTTCTGGTTGTGGTCGGGCGTCAAAACACGCGATACGCTGCGCGACGCCCGCACCGTCTATCTGCATCAGGGCGATGTTGTCGCCCTTTCAGGTGTCGCCGTATTTGAACGCAAGGGATTGCCGGTTAGCCGCCTGACGTTTCCTCGTATCTGGCTGACCGTGCGCATGACCACGCTGGATGTTTCCGATGAGATGCTGGCACGCCTGAACCGCCTGCTGCTACGCTGGCAGGCTGCCGGTAATAACGTGGCGGGTCTGCAGATTGATTTTGATGCCGCCACCCACCGCCTCGATCATTACGCGCAGTTTTTGCATCGGCTACGGGAAATCCTCTCGCCACAGTTCGCGCTGGGCGTCACCGGGCTGCTGGACTGGGCGAAAACCGGCAGTGTGAAGACGCTGAATGCCCTGCCGGTGGATGAACTGGTGGTACAAAGCTATCAGGGGCGTAATACCGTTGAAGATTACACCGCCTACCTGCCTGCGCTGGCCGGGCTACGCATTCCGTTTAAAGTCGGACGCGTGCAAAACGGCGTCTGGGATCCGCAAGAAGAACAGCGCCTCGCCGCGTCGCCATGGTATCGCGGCACGGTGATCTTTATGCTCAACCCTTAGCGTGCGCCCGGTGGTGGCAGCAGCCGGAGAGATTCTCGATTATCGGGCAGTCGGCGCTGTCATCGCCAGGGCAAGATTCCGCCAGCGACATAAGCTGCTTACGCATCGCTTCCAGTTCGACAATATGGCGCTCAATCTCCGCCACTTTTTGCAGTGTACGGGCTTTAACATCCGCGCTGTGACGGGCCGGATCGTTAAACAGATTCACCAGTTCGCCACACTCTTCCAGATTAAACCCCACCTGGCGTGCCTGGCGTAACAGCGTCAATTCATTGATGTGCTGTTGGGTATAGCTGCGATAGCCGTTGTCCCCGCGCAGCGGCGGCGTCACCAGCCCTTTATCTTCATAAAAGCGGATCGCTTTGCTGGTTAAACCGGTCTTTTTCGCCACGATACTGATATTCACATTTCCCCCTTGACCTTCCACTTGATGGAAGGTTTAACCTGTTCAACAGTTAGATGTGATTAATCAGGTTATAGAACACCAATCATACAGGAAATCAATTATGTCTCACATTATAGAGCTGGACCTGGACGGGCTGTCCTGCGGTCACTGCGTTAAACGCGTTAAAGAGAGCCTGGAACAACGTGCTGACGTTGAGCAGGCAGATGTCACCATCACCCACGCACAAATCACCAGCAGCGCCGATGCCGCTGCGCTCATCGATACCATCAAGCGAGCCGGGTACGGTGCGAGCGTTAGCCACCCAAAGGCTAAACCGCTGGCAGAGACATCAATCCCGTCGGAAGCACTGACAGCGGCCACCCCTGAGCTTCCGGCAACGGATGACCTTGATGACAGCCTGCAGCTGTTAATCAACGGCATGAGTTGCGCCAGCTGTGTCTCCCGCGTACAGAAAGCCTTGCAGGCGGTTCCGGGCGTCACTCAGGCACGGGTCAATCTGGCGGAGCGCACTGCGCTGGTGATGGGCAGCGCCTCCGCAGATGATTTAGTCAGCGCCGTCGAAGATGCCGGTTACGGCGCAGAAGCCATTGAAGACGACGTAAAACGCCGCGAGCGCCAGCAGGAAACAGCCAACGCCACCATGAAACGTTTTCGCTGGCAGGCCATTGTCGCCCTGCTGGTCGGCGTACCGGTGATGGTCTGGGGGATGATGGGTGACAACATGATGGTTACCGATGCTAACCATTCCCTGTGGCTGTTTATTGGCATCCTGACGCTGGGCGTGATGATCGTCGCAGGCGGCCATTTTTATCGTAGCGCGTGGAAAAGCCTGACCAACGGCACGGCCACCATGGACACTCTGGTGGCGCTCGGGACCGGTGCTGCGTGGCTTTACTCGATGAGCGTAAACATCTGGCCGCAATGGTTCCCGATGGAAGCGCGTCACCTCTATTACGAAGCCAGTGCGATGATCATTGGTCTGATTAACCTCGGCCATATGCTGGAAGCACGTGCGCGCCAGCGTTCCTCAAAAGCGCTGGAAAAACTCCTCGACCTGACGCCGCCTACGGCGCGTGTAGTGACAGATGAAGGTGAGAAAAACCTGCCGCTCGCCGAGGTTCAACCCGGTATGACGCTGCGTTTAACCACCGGCGATCGGGTGGCTGTGGATGGGCAAATCAGCCAGGGCGAGGCCTGGTTTGATGAAGCCATGTTAACGGGCGAACCTATTCCGCAGGAAAAAAGCATTGGCGATGCCGTGCACGCCGGGACGGTGGTGCAGGACGGTAGCGTGCTGTTTACCGCCAGTGCGGTGGGCAGCCACACGACCCTGTCGCGTATTATTCGCATGGTCCGCCAGGCGCAGAGCAGTAAACCGGAAATCGGCCAGCTGGCGGATAAAATTTCGGCGGTCTTTGTGCCCGTCGTGGTGGCCATTGCCCTGCTGAGCGGCGCCATCTGGTATTTCTTCGGCCCGGCGCCGCAAATCGTCTATACGCTAGTGATCACCACCACGGTGCTGATTATCGCCTGCCCGTGTGCGTTAGGGCTGGCAACGCCGATGTCGATCATTTCGGGCGTCGGCCGCGCGGCGGAATTTGGCGTACTGGTGCGTGATGCCGACGCACTGCAACGTGCGAGCACCCTCGACACGCTGGTATTTGATAAAACCGGCACCCTGACCCGCGGCAAGCCGCAGGTGGTGGCCATCAAAACGGCGAACGGCTTTACCGAACATCAGGCGCTACGCTTTGCTGCCGCCCTGGAACAAGGCTCCAGCCACCCGCTGGCGCACGCTATCCTTGAAAAAGCGGGCGAAGAGCCGCTGCCAACGGTGCATAATTTCCGTACCCTGCGCGGCCTTGGCGTGAGTGGCGAAGCGGAAGGCTGCAGCCTACTGCTCGGCAACCAGGCGCTGCTGTCACAACAGCAGGTCACCGTACACGCGCTGGAAGACGAGGTAGCATCACAGGCTGCACAAGGGGCAACGCCCGTACTGCTGGCGGTAGATGGCAAAATTGCCGCGCTGCTCGCCATTCGCGATCCGCTGCGGGAAGATAGCGTCAGCGCCCTGCAACGCCTGCATCTTGCTGGCTATCGTCTGGTGATGCTGACCGGGGATAACCCCACCACCGCCAAAGCCATTGCCAAAGAAGCCGGGATCGATGAAGTGATCGCCGGGGTGTTACCGGACGGTAAAGCCGAAGCCATTGCGAAATTGCAGCGCGAAGGTCGCCGTGTGGCAATGGTCGGCGACGGTATTAACGATGCCCCGGCGCTGGCCCAGGCGGATGTCGGAATCGCCATGGGCGGTGGGAGTGATGTGGCGATTGAAACCGCTGCCATCACCCTGATGCGCCACAGCCTGACGGGTGTCGCGGACGCGCTGGCTATCTCAAAAGCAACGTTGCGCAATATGAAGCAGAACCTGCTCGGCGCGTTTGTCTATAACTCGCTTGGCATTCCGATTGCCGCCGGGATCTTATGGCCGCTGACGGGAACCCTGCTGAACCCGGTAGTGGCAGGTGCTGCCATGGCGCTCTCGTCCATTACCGTGGTGAGCAACGCCAACCGCCTGCTGCGTTTTACGCCGAAAGACTAACCGCTGCCGCCCCGCCATCCGGCGGGGCAATTGCACCTTTCTCCCCTACGCGCTAGCATGGCGTTTTCATTTCAGGAAGCGCGTATGGGCCTGTTTGACTGGTTAAAAAACGTTTTCCGCACGCGCCGTTATGCATGGCCTGCGGTTGACATTACGTTGTCGGGCAATTGCCATCTGCATCTGATTGGCAGCATCCATATGGGTACCCAGGGAATGTCTCCCCTGCCCGCTCTGTTGCTGCAAAAACTGCGCAAAGCCGATGCGCTGATTGTCGAAGCCGACGTCGCCAGCGGCGGTTCACCTTTTGTCGACATCCCCGATTCCCCGCCCCTGGCAGAGCGCCTTAGCCCTGAGCTTCTCACCGCTCTGGCGGAGACCATCGAAGGTCTTGATTTGTCGCAGGAAGAGTTTGAAACCCGCCCTGCCTGGCATATCGCACTGGTGTTACAGGCCATGCAGGCACAGCGGCTGGGCCTTCGTCCGGACTACGGCATTGATTACCAGTTGCTACAGGCGGCGCGCCAGTTCTCAACCCCGGTGATTGAACTGGAAGGCACGGAGAACCAGGTCGCCATTTTGCGTCAACTGGCGGATGATGGTCTCGAATTGCTGCAAGACACACTGACCCACTGGCGTGAGAACGCGCGTTTGCTGCAGGTGATGATGAGCTGGTGGCTGGAATCGCCGCCCACCGGTGAGGCGCTGTCGCTGCCGTCGACATTCAGTCAGTCGCTGCATGATGTGTTGATGCATCAGCGTAACCGCGCATGGTGTGAACGCCTGCTGGCACTGCCGCCGGGGCGGTATGTGGTCGCTGCAGGTGCGCTGCATCTGTATGGGGAAGGGAATTTGCCGTCGCTGTTAGCGCAAAAAAATGGCCAATAAGATTATTGGCCCGTCAAAGAGGAATTTCAGTTTTTATTGTTATACCGAAGCTCGTGCTTCGGACTACCGGATTGTCGCTCAAACTTTTCGCCACTGCCAATACTATTGCGCAAGATAGTACTATTTTTGCGTGATGAACCAGGCGTAAGCTGGGCGCGTGAAATCACTGTGGTATGAAGGATTGCTATGACTCCCGCCGTTAAGTTATTAGAAAAAAACAAAGTTCCTTTCCAGGTACACACCTACGACCACGATCCAAACGAGACCAATTTTGGTGATGAGGTGGTGCGCAAACTCGGTCTCAACGCCGATCAGGTGTACAAAACGCTGCTGGTTGCGGTCAACGGTGATATGAAGCATTTGGCCGTGGCGGTGACACCAGTTGCCGGACAGCTGGATTTGAAAAAGGTCGCGAAGGCACTGGGCGCGAAGAAAGTGGACATGGCCGACCCGATGGTCGCGCAGCGCACAACGGGTTATCTGGTGGGTGGTATTAGCCCACTGGGGCAGAAGAAACGTCTGCCGACATTGATTGACGCGCCGGCGCAGGAATTTGCCACCATTTACGTTTCCGGCGGCAAACGCGGTCTGGATATTGAGCTGGTGGCAAGCGATCTGGCAAAAATGCTGGACGCGACGTTTGCCGATATCGCCCGCCGGGATTAACCGTTCCCTCACCTGGCCCTCAGGGTGAGGGGAAAATGCGGCGCTGGTGGTCATTCCGTTCACCTTATGTTCTTTGCTTTTCTATCGCGACAGAACCCGTGAACGTGCCAGGGTGGCTCATCGCCACCACCCTGGCGACCCGGGCTCCCGGCCAGGAAAATCGCCGCTTCGCGGTCCACTCGTCTTATGCCGTCTGACTTTCGGGTCGGGGAGAGGGCCAGGGTGAGGGCAACATTATTGCCAGCTCACTTCACCCTTCGGCTGGTAATTACCCACATCCAGCGGCGAGTTTTGTTCAATAAACTGCTTGAGCACCTCTGCATCAATAAAGCCGGTGTTGACGTAGCCCGGTTTATCGTCGATGTGCGGATAACCATCACCCCCGGTGGCATTAAAGCTTAACGTTGCCAGACGGTAGGTTTTTGCCGGATCAATGGCCTCACCTTTGATTTTCAGGTCGTTCAGCACGCCGTTCTTCGCCACAAAACTGACGTTAGCAAACTGCGGATAAGCACCGGAGTCCGGCTTCATTTTTGCCACGGCGGTCAGATAGTCGACCAGCTCTTTACCGCTCATATCGGCATAAACAAGGGTGTTGCCAAATGGCTGAACTTTCAGCACATCTTTGTAAGTAATATCGCCCTGTTCAATGGAATCACGTACGCCACCGCCGCTCATCACCGCGAGGTCAGCACTGGTGCGCGCCATCTGCCCGGCCAGAATCAGGCGCGCCAGGTTGGTCTGCACAAAGCGGACTTTACTGCGATCGCCTTCAAGGTGACCATTGGTGTTGCCGATTTTGACCCCCAGTTGCGCTTTGCCTTTGTTCTGGAAAGGCGTCAGCAGGGAGAGCATTTGTTGGTTTTCCTGGATTTCCGGGGTGTAGAGTACGCGCTCACTCTTGCCATTATCGTAGGTGATTTTCTTCTTGAGATTCACTGGAATCAGTTGATAACGCACCAGCTTCATCTCGCCATTACGAAACTCAAAGTCCGCACGCCCCACGTACTTGCCCCATTCGTGGGCCTGAACAATCCAGATGCCGTTTTGCTGATCCGGTGCGCAGGGCGTACCCGGTACATAGTCCACCTGCTTTTTGTTTTCCGATGCCATGCACACCGGGTCTTGTGAGTGACCACCTACAATCATCGCCAGAGACCCAGTTGGCAGGCTGCGCGCCATTTCCACATCGCCCGGCGCATTGGAGCCGTGCTCACCATTGTCGTAATGCCCCATATGGGTAGTGGCAAGGATCACGTCCGGCTTCTGGGTTTGTTGCAACTCTTCAATCACCAGCTTTGCTTCGTCCGCCGGTTTGCGGAATTCGATATCGGTGAAATACTCGGGATTACCGATTTTTGCCGTGTCGTCGGTGGTCAAACCGATCACCGCGATTTTCAGCCCTTGCTTATCAAAAATCATCCACGGCTTAAAGAGACGCTCACCGGTGCTTTTCTGATAAATATTGGCAGAAAGGAACGGGAATTTTGCCCATTTTTCCTGCTGACGCAGCACGCTCATCGGGTTATCAAACTCGTGATTGCCCACCGCCATTGCGTCGTAGCCAATCAGGTTCATACCGCGAAAATCGGGTTCCGCGTCCTGCAGGTCGGATTCCGGCACGCCGGTGTTGATATCACCACCGGAAAGCAGCAGTACACTGCCGCCCTCGGCTGCCACCTCTTTACGAATACCGTCCACCAGCGTTTTTTGCGCCGATAAGCCGTATTCACCGTAGTCGCTGCGCCAGAAGTGGCCGTGGTGATCGTTGGTATGCAGAATGGTTATCTTGTAGGTTTTGTCCTGCTCATAAGCCTGAGCAGAACCACTTGCCAGAGTAAAAGCGGCCAGCAGCACCAGCACCATGCTCTTTTTTAACAACTTCATGCTTCTCTCCCTGATTCATTAACAAACGCAAAAGTACTGTGCATAGCAAGAATAGACAAATAAGTTTTCAGAATTGCGACTTCCTTCAAACCTTATCCGCAGGTATGTTAGCCAGATAACTATTACGGTTCTGACATTTCCTACATCGCTAAACCAGACAGAGTATTTATGGCAATCAGTGAAACTCCTCAGCCGCTGACCCCGTCCTCCGGGGCAGTTTCTAAGGCTCGCACCTCCTTTGGCATCCTTGGTGCAATAAGCGTCTCCCATCTGCTTAACGACATGATTCAGTCGCTGATTCTGGCGATTTACCCGCTGCTGCAAAATGAGTTTTCCCTCTCGTTCTTGCAGATAGGGATGATCACCCTGACCTTCCAGGTGTCGTCATCATTACTACAGCCTATCGTCGGATACTGGACGGATAAGCACCCAATGCCGTGGTCACTGCCCATCGGCATGTGCTTTACCCTGAGCGGGCTGGTACTGCTGGCGCTGTCGGGCAGTTTTGAAACAGTGCTGATTGCCGCCGCCCTGGTCGGGACCGGGTCATCGGTGTTCCATCCGGAATCCTCTCGCGTGGCGCGTATGGCCTCTGGCGGACGCCACGGCCTGGCGCAATCCATCTTCCAGGTGGGCGGGAATTTCGGTAGCTCACTGGGTCCCCTGCTGGCGGCTATCATTATTGCCCCTTACGGCAAAGGCAATGTCGCCTGGTTCGTGCTGGCGGCGCTGTTGGCTATCGTTGTACTGGCGCAGGTGAGTCGCTGGTATGCCGCGCAACACCGGGTGAACAAAGGTAAAGCAGCTGCGCCGGTCATCAATCCGCTGCCGCGCAACAAAGTGGTTCTGGCGGTTTGCATCCTGCTGGTGCTGATTTTCTCGAAATATTTCTATATGGCGAGCATCAGCAGCTATTTCACCTTTTATCTGATGCATAAGTTCGATTTATCCATCCAGAATGCGCAGATTCACCTGTTTATCTTCCTGTTCGCCGTTGCGGCCGGGACAGTGATTGGCGGGCCTGTCGGCGATAAGATCGGGCGAAAATATGTGATTTGGGGCTCTATCCTCGGTGTCGCGCCCTTTACCCTGCTTTTACCCTATGCAACTCTGTTCTGGACCGGCGTATTGACGGTGATCATTGGGTTTGTGCTGGCTTCGGCGTTTTCCGCCATCCTGGTGTACGCTCAGGAGCTGTTACCCGGGCGTATCGGCATGGTTTCCGGGCTGTTCTTCGGCTTTGCGTTCGGTATGGGTGGCCTTGGCGCCGCGGTACTTGGCGTGATTGCCGACCATACCAGTATCGATCTGGTCTACAAAATCTGTGCTTACCTGCCCTTACTGGGGATTCTGACGATATTCCTGCCCGATAATCGCCATAAAGCGTGATTTCCCTTCGGCCAAAGCCTGGCTTTGGCCTCTCACTTCTCAGGCAAACATGCACTTACAACGGGATCTCTGCTGTCTATGGCCGGATTCCCGTTTAATTTCGCCCAACGTGCCATTTTCTTCAGAATTCAACAATTATTCATAAACACAATGCCTAAAATTGTCATAAACTGTAACTCGAGTTTTGGTTAAAAACCAAAATGGATCCACGCATTAACGAAAGGAGACGGAATGCATCACGCCACACCGCTTATCACCACCATTGTCGGCGGGCTTGTCCTCGCTTTTATCCTCGGCATGATTGCCAATAAACTTCGAATTTCTCCTCTGGTGGGTTATCTGTTAGCGGGTGTGCTGGCCGGGCCATTTACTCCAGGCTTCGTTGCCGATACCAAGCTGGCGCCGGAACTGGCGGAGTTGGGCGTTATCCTGCTGATGTTTGGCGTGGGTCTGCATTTCTCTTTAAAGGATCTGATGGCGGTAAAGTCCATCGCCATTCCCGGAGCGATAGCGCAAATTGCCGTCGCCACGCTCCTGGGTATGGCGCTCTCCGCAACATTAGGCTGGTCGCTGATGACCGGCATCGTGTTTGGACTCTGTCTCTCAACCGCCAGTACCGTGGTGCTGCTGCGCGCGCTTGAAGAACGACAGCTGATTGATAGCCAGCGCGGGCAAATCGCCATCGGCTGGCTGATTGTTGAAGACCTGGTGATGGTCCTGACGCTGGTCCTGCTGCCCGCCATTGCCGGGATGGTGGAAAAAGGCAACGTGGGGCTGGCAACGCTGGCGGTCGACATGGGCATCACCATCGGTAAAGTGGTCGCCTTTATCGCCATCATGATGCTGGTGGGCCGCCGCCTAGTGCCGTGGATTATGGCGCGTAGCGCGGCAACCGGTTCTCGCGAACTCTTTACGCTCTCGGTGCTGGCACTGGCACTCGGTATCGCCTTCGGTGCCGTTGAACTCTTTGATGTCTCCTTCGCTCTGGGAGCATTCTTCGCCGGGATGGTGCTCAACGAATCCGAATTGAGCCACCGCGCCGCGCACGATACCCTGCCGCTGCGCGATGCGTTCGCGGTGCTGTTCTTTGTCTCCGTAGGTATGTTGTTTGACCCGCTGGTGCTGATCAATCAACCTCTGGCGGTGCTGGGCACGCTGGCGATCATCATTTTCGGTAAATCGGTTGCTGCCTTTTTCCTGGTGCGTCTGTTCGGTCACTCGCAGCGTACGGCCCTGACCATTTCCGCCAGTCTGGCCCAAATTGGTGAGTTTGCCTTTATTCTTGCCGGACTGGGTATGGCGCTGGGGTTACTGCCGCAGGCCGGGCAAAACCTGGTGCTGGCGGGGGCGATCCTCTCCATCATGCTGAACCCGGTGCTGTTCGCGCTGCTGGAAAAATACCTCGATAAAACCGAAACGCTGGAAGAGCAAACCCTGGAAGAAGCCATCGAGGAAGAGAAACAGATCCCGGTGGATATTTGCAACCACGCGCTGCTGGTTGGCTTTGGCCGTGTCGGCAGTCTGTTAGGCGAAAAGCTGATGGCTCTGGGGATCCCGCTGGTGGTCATCGAGACATCCCGCACCCGCGTGGATGAACTGCGCGAGCGTGGTATTCGCGCCGTGCTGGGCAATGCGGCTAACGAAGAGATCATGAGTCTGGCGCATCTGGAGTGTGCCCGCTGGCTACTGCTGACGATTCCAAACGGCTATGAAGCGGGCGAAATTGTCACTACCGCACGCGAGAAATGCCCGAATATTGAGATTATCGCCCGCGCTCATTATGACGATGAAGTGGAATACATTATGGAGCGCGGTGCCAATCAGGTGGTAATGGGCGAACGCGAGATCGCTAACACCATGCTGACGCTGCTGGAGAAACCGACTGTGGTTGAGGCGGTAACCGGGTAAAGGTCCGTGCGGCCTGATGTCCTCGCCCCGGCCCTCTCCCACGGGGAGAGGGAGAAAACCGTAGCCCGCATGCGCCTCTAAACCGTAGCCCGGATAAGCGCCAGCGCCATCCGGGAAACCACGCAGCAATTTAACTCAACGTTACTGCGACCAGTACGACTCTTCCAGGCTGTCTTCACGCTCCGGCAGCCCGCGGGATAAACGCGGCGCATGCTGGTTCAACACTTGATAGCTCACGCGGTTGGCATATTTACACACCTGCGCCAGTGACGAGTAGGTCAGCCAGCTCATCTGGTGTTTACTGGAATTAGGCACATTCATACGGTGATAATTATTGGCGGTAATGTCATGCAGCAACGCCGCCAGCGCACCATCACCCGCCCCGTTGGTATTCATGATTTTTTCCGGCCCGCCCATGTACGGGGCGATATGCGAATAAATGCGCAGCGGCTGCAGGCAATCTTTATGGCGCATCGCACGGCTGAATTCGTACTGGTTAAACTCGGCGATCGCCCCCGGTAGCAGCGGATGCTGGGTTTTGCGTTTCGCTTCATCTTCGGTAAACCCGGCCATATACAACCCCACCGGTCCTGCGGTGCAAAGCACCAGATCAACCCAGTCCAGCGCTTTATCCGAGGCCACCAGCGGATCGCTTTCTCCGGTCAGCGCATGCGCCTCTTCTTCATTCATCGCCAGAATGGAAACGTGCTCTTTGAGGAAGTTTTGCCACCACTGCGGGTTATCGGCAATCACGTACTTCGTACCCAGCGTCAGGACCACCGGCACGTTGTGCTTTTTGGCGTAGCTGATGGCCTGCATGGTGGCGTCCGGCATCGGCTCACCCGGATTGCAACGCACCAGATATGAGGTCAGCACCAACGCAGAAGCCCCGGCGATAACCGACTCCGGAATGCTCTCCGGGCGCAGTTGGTTCATATAACCGGGGCTAATGGCAAAAGTTCGCTCACCCGACTCGCTGATCAGGGTAAAGCAGCGGCCAATCGCACCGTCGACGCCCTGCAGATAGTTTAGATCGGTACGGCTCGAGGTATTGCACAGATAGCGATAGGCATAGCTGCCAATCTCAATGTTGCTGCACATCACCCCCAGCAATACCGAACGGTCGTCCGCCAGCACCGAGTAGTTGTGCATGGTGTTACCAATGGTGCCGCCCGCAAACTGGTGGGTAATCAGGTTTTCGCGCACCAGTTCCTGATACAGCGCCTCGGCCACATCGTCAGCAATCACCAGCGAGTGGCCGGCGCTCAGACCGTAACGGGCGATAAACGCGTCATCCACTTTCGCTTCGATATCCACCAGCGTCTGGTCAATGCCGACCACCCAGGAGGCACTTGCCTCATTTTCTGGCTGAATTTGCTGCAATAACGGATCGCGGGCGTTAACAGGGAAGTAGTGTTTGGATTTACGTTTACCGGGAAATTTCATGGTCGTCGTCACGGGTGAGGATTGGGCCGGGAATGGTAGCACATTCCCCGCCTCTGACGCTCGGCATTGCACCGGATGAACGTTCAATATCGGTCGAACAGCTCCCGTTTTACGCCCGCTCAATCCTTACAATGAGGGCTAATTGAACGGAGGGAACCATGAAAACAGAAAATAAAATCGCTGTTCTTGACCATATTTCACCTGAGATGCAACAGGTATTGCAGTACCAACACGACAACCCGCCGGCTGCGCCAGAGGGAAGCGATTATCCGGCGCAACGACGCGCCTACAATGAAGAACGCCGTTACTGGAACGCAGGTACCCCGGCGATGCCGACCCAGGATGTCGATGCGCCCACACCTTACGGCCCCATTCGGACACGAATCTACGCCGCGCATAAAAACAGCCCTGCGACGTTGTTTTATCTGCACGGCGGCGGCTTTGTTCTTGGCAATCTGGACACCCACGATCGCATTATGCGCTTGCTGGCGCAGTATACGCGCTGCGCGGTGGTGGGCATCGACTATACACTCTCGCCGGAAGCGCGTTTCCCGCAGGCGATTGAAGAAGCGGCGGCGGTTTGTCAGTTTTATGCGCAATACGCCGCAAATTATGGGCTGAACATGCAACGGATAGGTTTCGCGGGAGATTCCGCCGGGGCAATGCTGGCATTAGCGACATCGCTGTGGCTGCGGGATCGGGCCATTCATTGCGGGCAGGTGAAGGGCGTACTGCTCTATTACGGTCTGTACGGTTTACAGGATTCCCGCAGCCGCCGACTCTATGGTGGCCCGTGGGATGGGTTAACCCGAGAAGATTTACAGAGTTACGATCGGGCTTATCTGCGTGATGAACAGGATCGCGAATCGCCATATTACTGCCTGTTCAATAACGATCTCACCCTGGATGTGCCGCCCTGCTTTATTGCCAGCGCCGAATACGATCCCCTGATTGATGACAGCAAAACGCTTTATGCCGTCTTACAGGCGCACCAACATGCCAGCCGGTACCAAATGTATCCGGGCACCCTGCACGCTTTTCTGCATTACTCGCGAATGATGGAGACCGCAGACCGTGCGCTGCGCGATGGCGCACGATTTTTTTGCGAAAACAACCGCTAGCGGTAAGCCTGGATGAGCTGAACCATCATGTCGATATGATCGGGGGAATCATTAAGCGCAGGAATGTACTCGTACTTTTGTCCGCCCGCTTCCAGGAAGAACTCCCGGTTTTGCACGGCCACTTCCTCAAGGGTTTCCAGGCAATCGGCGGCAAAGCCTGGGCACATTACCTGAATATGTTTTACCCCCTTTTCACCGAGCATTTTCATGGTCTCATCGGTGTACGGCGTCAGCCAGGGCTCACGACCGAAACGAGACTGGAAGGTCATCATGACTTTCTCTGGCGGCAGCTCCAGCACAGACACCAGTTCGCGCGTGGTATCGCGGCAGCGCTGCGGATAATCATCGCCTTCATCCGCATAGCGCTGCGGAATGCCGTGATAAGAGAGCAGCAGCACATCCGGTTCACCGTGGCGGGCGAACGAGGCGCGCACACTGTTTGCCAGCGCGTTGATATAAGCGGGCTCATCCGCATAATCGCGAATAAACGAGATGCCGGGGATATGGCGTTTCGGGGCAAGAATGCGCGCCAGTTCATCCCATACCGCCGCCACCGTTGAACAGGAATATTGCGGATAGAGTGGCAGCACGACGATATGCTCAACGTCTTGTGACAGGAGATCGTCCACTGCGCTTGCCAGCGACGGTGAACCGTAGCTCATGCCCAGCGCCACAGGAACATTATCGAGGCGGGCTGCCAGCGCCTGCTCTTGTCTGCGGCTGTAGACCATCAGCGGCGAACCCTCTTCCATCCACACGGACTGGTAGAGCTTTGCAACACGCGGGGAACGAATGGGCAAAATGACGCCACGCAGCAACGGCCACCACAGTAAACGGGGCGTATCAACGACGCGCGGATCGCTTAAGAATTGCCGCAAATAGCGCTTAACGGCCTCGGGAGTGGGTGCATCGGGGGTACCAAGATTGGCCAGCAGAATACCTGTTTTCGCCTGACTCATTCGCGCCTCTTAACCATTGAACTGGTTAATGATTGTAACTGAAAAGCGCGTAAACAAAACCAATCACAGCGATTGAGGGATTATCCCCGGCGAATACCGGGGATAAAGGCGATTAGCCGAGGATTTTTTCCAGCTCTACGCGCACGTCAGCTACGGCTTTGGTACCGTCAACTTTCGCGTACTGGGTGTTACCCGCCTGCGCTTCTTTGGAGTAGTAACCAATCAGCGGAGCGGTCATCTGGTGGTATTCCACCAGACGCTTACGTACAGTCTCTTCCTGATCATCTTTACGGGTGGTCAGCTCTTCGCCGGTCACGTCGTCTTTGCCTTCAACTTTCGGCGGATTGAATTTGATGTGGTAAACGCGGCCAGAAGCGGCGTGTACGCGACGACCAATAATACGGTCAACGATCAGTTCGTCCGGTACGTCAAATTCCAGAACATAATCGACGTTGATGCCCGCTTCTTTCATGGCATCAGCCTGAGGGATAGTGCGCGGGAAGCCGTCCAGCAGGAAACCGTTGCGGCAATCTTCCTGTGCAATACGCTCTTTCACCAGGGCGATAACCAGCTCGTCAGTCACCAGTTTACCGGCATCCATGATGTCTTTTGCTTGTTTGCCCAGTTCGCTGCCTGATTTAACGGCGGCGCGGAGCATGTCGCCCGTGGAGATTTGCGGAATACCGTATTTCTCCATAATGAACTGTGCCTGAGTTCCTTTACCCGCGCCCGGAGCGCCAAGCAGAATAATACGCATTGCGGAAATCCCCTCAAATGTCGATTCAATTTTTCAAAAAAGCGCTAAACGATACCACCAGAATGAGTATGGCTCAAGGAAGGTGGAACGGCTGAAACGGTTAGTGGCGCAGTTATTGTGGAATTAGCGCCATTTGATGCCCTCCCCCCGGCCCTCTCCCACAGAGAGAGGGAGAAAATCGGCGCGGGGAGAGGGTTCTTTGAGGGTTAAGACACCAGCAGTTGGTTCATACGGCGGATAAACTGGTTCGGATCTTCCAGCGTACCGCGTTCAGCCAGCAGCGCCTGATCCATCAGCAGTTCCACCCATTCGCCAAACTTCGCGTCGTCCTGAGTATTAGCAGTACGTTTCACCAGCGGGTGATCCGGGTTCAGTTCGAAGATGTACTTCACTTCCGGCACGCTCTGGCCCGCAGCGGCAAACAGTTTCGCCATCTGGGTGCTCATTTCGTCGTTGTCGGTGGTGACAATCGCCGGCGTATCGGTCAGACGATGCGTCAGGCGCACCTCTTTCACGCGTTCGCCCAGCAGGTTTTTCACGCGATCGACGAACGGCTCCAGGGCTTTTTCTGCTTCTTTGGTGGTTTCATCCACTTCATCAGCCAGTTTATCCAGCGACTCATCGGCTTTAGAGACGGACTGGAACGGCTTACCGCTGAACTCGGTCAGGTAGCTCATCATCCACTCATCAATACGATCGGAGAGCAGCAGAACTTCGATACCTTTCTTACGCAGCAGCTCCAGATGCGGGCTGCTCTTCGCTGCGGCGTAGCTGTCGGCAGTGATAAAGTAGATTTTCTCCTGCCCTTCTTTCATGCGGGAGAGGTAGTCATCCAGCGAAACGGTCTGCTCGGAAGAGTCCGTGTGCGTAGAAGCAAAGCGCAGCAGTTTGGCGATCGCTTCCTGGTTGGCATTGTCTTCAGCCGGACCTTCTTTCAGCGCCAGACCGAACTGTTTCCAGAAGCCCTGATATTTTTCCGCGTCGTCTTTCGCCAGCTTATCCAGCATCTGTAAGGCGCGTTTGGTCAGCGCGTTACGCAGGTTACGGGTGACGGTGCTGTCCTGCAGAATTTCACGGGACACGTTCAGCGGCAGATCGTTGGAATCTATCAGGCCGCGCACGAAGCGCAGATAGTTCGGCATAAACTGCTCGGCGTCGTCCATGATAAAGACGCGCTGCACGTACAGTTTCAGGCCGTGCTTGTGATCGCGGTTCCACATATCCCACGGTGCCTGCGACGGAATAAACAGCAGGCTGGTGTACTCTTGCTTCCCTTCCACGCGGTTATGGCTCCAGGCCAGCGGGTCGGTAAAGTCATGGGCGATATGCTTGTAGAACTCTTTATATTCGTCGTCGTTGATTTCCGATTTGCTGCGGGTCCACAGCGCCTGGGCCTTGTTGATTTTTTCCCAGGAGAGCACGGTTTCGCCGTCGACTTCTTCCTGTTTCTCAATTTCAACCGGCAGCGCGATATGATCGGAATATTTGCCGATGATCGAGCGCACACGCCAGTCATTGAGGAAGTCATCTTCGCCTTCGCGCAGATGCAGCGTAATTTCGGTACCACGTTCCGGTTTGTTGATATCGGCAACGGTGTATTCACCCTCACCAGCTGATTCCCAGAACACGCCATTATCCGCGCTTTCGCCCGCCGCACGGGTGCGCACGGTAACTTTATCGGCAACGATAAACGCAGAGTAGAAGCCTACCCCAAACTGGCCGATCAGTTGGCTGTCTTTCGCCTGATCGGAACCCATAGATTCCAGGAAAGATTTCGTCCCTGACTTGGCGATGGTACCGAGGTTTTCGATGACCTCGTCACGGCTCATCCCGATACCGTTATCAGCAATGGTCAGCGTACGGTTGTCTTTATCAAACGAGACGCGCACGCGCAGTTCACCATCACCTTCGTACAGATCCGGTTTGGACAGCGCGCGGAAACGCAGCTTGTCCGCCGCATCCGAGGCGTTGGAGATAAGCTCACGCAGGAAGATTTCTTTATTGGAATACAGGGAATGGATCATCAGGTGCAGAAGCTGTTTTACTTCTGACTGGAAACCGCGGGTTTCTTGTCCTTTCATGTAAGTCGACCTCAACAATGCCATATGAGAAAAAAAGCGTTGAGGGTGAGATGGGGATAGAGAGAGAATTTTTCAAGCGGAGGACACGCATTGCGGCCTCCGTTTGGTCAGAATTTAATCTTGTGACGACCGGCAAGAGAATGGGACAGCGTGGTGCCATCGACCATTTCCAGTTCACCGCCAACGGGAACCCCGTGAGCGATACGACTGGCTTCCACACCATATTGCGCGCAAAGCTCGGCAATATAGTTAGCGGTCGCCTCACCTTCCACCGTCGGGTTGGTGGCGAGAATCACCTCAGAAAGCGTTTCCGCTTCCAGACGCTGCTCCAGCCTGTCGAGACCAATATCGTCCGGCCCGATACCATCGAGCGGCGACAGGTGGCCCATCAACACGAAATAGCGGCCGGAAAATTGCCCGGTCTGTTCAATGGCGTAGATGTCCGCCGGACTCTCCACCACGCAGATCTGGCCATTTTCCTGGCGGCGAGGATTGCTGCAAATATTACAGACATCCTGCTCGGTAAAGGTGCGGCAATCGGCACAGTGGCCGATTTCCGACATGGCGCGGGTCAATGCCTGCGCCAGGCGCATTCCACCGCTGCGGTCACGTTGCAATAGCGTAAACGCCATGCGCTGCGCCGATTTCGGGCCAACGCCCGGCAGGCAGCGCAACGCTTCCATAAGCTGCGTTAACAGCGGACTGGTCTGCATCAGAACGGCATCTTGAAGCCCGGCGGCAGCTGCATACCGGAAGAAACAGAGGCCATTTTCTCTTTCTGGGTTTCTTCAATGCGGCGCGCAGCGTCGTTGAACGCAGCAGCCACCAGATCTTCCAGCATATCTTTATCGTCTTCCAGCAGGCTCGGGTCGATCTCAACGCGACGGCAGTTATGCGCACCGTTGATAGTCACTTTCACCAGACCAGCACCAGACTCACCGGTCACTTCCATTTTTGCGATTTCTTCCTGCATCTGCTGCATTTTTTCTTGCATCTGCTGGGCCTGTTTCATCAGGTTACCCAGACCGCCTTTTCCACCAAACATAGGCTCTTCTCTCAGTAAGTCATAGTTAAGGTTGACGGCAAGCCAGCCTGCCATCAAATGGGACGAATACTCTCTTCATCCAGATCCGCATCGAAGAAGCGTTGCAGGGTCTGAATGTTGTTATCCGCGATAATCGCCTCACGCGCCTGCGCGAGCTTCTCTTCATAAATAGCCTGACGCCATTCCAGTGGCGTTCGCACCGCCGGATTATCATCTTCAATGATAGTCAATTCAACCGTACCGCCGTGCAATGCCGAAAGGGCATCTGCCAGCGTTTTCTGCGCAGACGGCGAATTCAGGTGCCGCTGAGCGGAACGTAAATGTAGGCAAATGCGACTTTCATCCTGTTCTTTCCAGGCATTCAGCGCCACCTGCTCAACCAGTTTTGGCAGAGTCAGCTGGCTGATTTCCGCCGCCCAGGCATCACGCTCGAGCGACTCGTCTGCCAGTTTCTTCGACAACTCCGGCGTTTTTTCGTGCTCCAGCGCTTTTTTCAGCGCCTTCGGCGTGGCCACAACCTCTTTCACCGCTTCGGTGACGGTGGTGGATTTCCAGCGGTAGGCCTCTTTTTTTACCGCAGCCGCTTCGAGCGCAGCAGGTGCCGGGCGCGACTGTACGCGCTCGGTGACTGACGCCAGTCTTTCCAGCGCACTATTGCTCACCGGCCGCACGCGGGTTGCGGCTGCCGGTTCACTCTTTTTTGCTTTGTCCGCTCCCTGAGCGCGCTGCAGTTGACGACGGGCCGCCAGCACCTGGTTGGTGGCATCGGGCAGATTGACATCATGCTGCGGTTGCTGCTGCGACTGTGCTGGTGCAGTCTGCACGGCGACCTGCGTCGGATTCAGCACCGCCGTGGGCGCGACGGGCGCAAAAGAGGGCTGTGGTGCATCCGGCACCGTTAACGGCTCACGCGGATGAAACGCCAGCGCACGCAGCAGGGTCATTTCCATCCCCATGCGGCGATCCGGCGCGTACGGCAACTCTTTGCGGCCCATCAGCAGCGTCTGGTAATAGAGCTGCACATCGGTGGGCGGCACCACGCGCGCCAGTTCGCGCATACGCTGTTCAATGGCGGCCATATCACTGCCGAGTGCGGCGGGACTAAGCTGGATCATGGCGATGCGGTGCATCAGCGTTTGCATCTCCACCAGCAGCGCTTCCCACTCCACGCCACGGGAGGCGGCATCATTGACCAGTGCCATGGTCCGTTCGCCGTCGGCTGCCACCAGCGCTTCAATCAGCGCCAGCGCCTGGTCGTCATTGAGCGTGCCCAGCATCGTACTGACCACCTGCGCGGTCAGTTGACCATCGCCGCTGGCAATCGCCTGATCGGTCAGGCTCAGCGCATCACGCAGGCTGCCGTCTGCCGCGCGGGACAGTAACTGGAGCGCACGCAGCTCGTGGGGAATTTTTTCGGCATCAAGAATATGTTCAAGCTGATGGCGGATTTGATCAACGTCCAGCGCCTTGAGATGGAACTGCAGGCAACGCGACAGGATCGTCACCGGTAACTTTTGCGGATCGGTGGTCGCCAGCAGGAATTTGACGTGCTCGGGCGGCTCTTCAAGCGTCTTCAACAGCGCGTTAAAGCTGTGACGCGAAAGCATGTGCACTTCGTCAATAAGGTAGACCTTGAACCGACCGCGCGCGGGGGCGTACTGCACGTTATCCAGCAGGTCACGGGTATCTTCGACCTTGGTGCGGGATGCCGCATCAATTTCGATTAAGTCGACAAAGCGCCCCTGCTCGATTTCCCGACAGCTGTCGCATACGCCGCAGGGGGTCGCCGTCACGCCGGTTTCGCAATTCAGCCCTTTTGCCAGCAGGCGGGCAATAGAGGTTTTACCGACGCCACGCGTACCGGAAAACAGGTAGGCATGATGGATGCGCCCTGAGGATAAGCCGTTCGCCAGTGCGGTCAGCACATGCTCCTGGCCGACGACGTCAGCAAAAGTTTGGGGTCGCCACTTACGGGCTAAGACCTGATAACTCATTGGCAGGCTCTGAAACGCTGGAGGTGGATTTATAGGGGAGAATGCTATCACAACCTCACTTAATCAGCGAGGTTGTCTCTTTTGGTAATAAATCGGACGTCGCCGTTATAGACAGTTTAGTTACGGACAGCGCGCAGTAACCGGAGCGTACATTGAGTACGTGAGGATTACGAACACTGCCCGGAGCTAAAATGGCTAATAAGGCAGTCTGATGATTAATGCCCCGGGAATGGCACGAGACTAAAACAGTTCAGACCCTGTTTTTCCAGACGTTGTTCACCGCCCAGATCGAACAGGTTAATGATGAATGCGGCATCGGTCACTTTACCACCCAGACGGCGGATCAGTTTTACGGTCGCTTCGATGGTGCCGCCGGTCGCCAGCAGATCGTCAACCACCAGCACTTTATCGCCAGCCTGGATCGCATCGATATGGATCTCCAGCTGATCGGTGCCGTATTCCAGCTCGTAGCTTTCCGCGATCGTTTCACGCGGCAGTTTACGCGGCTTGCGAACCGGCACAAAGCCGACGCCCAAGCCCAACGCAACCGGTGCGCCGAACAGGAAGCCACGCGCTTCTGTACCTACTACTTTAGTGATCCCGGCGTCTTTGTAGCGTTCGACCAACAGTTCAATGCTGAGAGCGTACGCTTTCGGGTCTTCCAGCAAACTGGTGACATCACGGAACAGGATGCCCGGTTTCGGATAATCCTGAATGCTTTTGATGCTGTTTTTGAGAAATTCAAGCTGCTGCGCAGTCGCTGTCATGGGTTTTTGCCTGATAGAAACGGTATTACTCACGGCGCACACTGAGGTTTCGCATGTAACCTGCGGTTAACATTTAACCAGTCGCGCCTGTGCTCGAAAACGCTCGAATTTACTGGCAGAACGCGACAATTGCAACTTCCATCGGTGGGCTTTACGGTTTTTGTTGCTTTGCATCAATCACGGGGAGTCGCCACATAAAAATCAGCAGGCAGGCCAGGATGACCAGCAGCAGCAACCGCACCCACATCATCTTCACCAGCCACAGGGAAATGGCTAAGGTGACCAGTATCACAGCGATAGCGCGAGGTTTGGCCCCCGGCGGCATTGCCTTGTAGGTTTGCCAGTGACGCAAATAGCCGCCAAACCAGGAACGGTACAGCAACCAGTTATGAAAACGCGGTGACGAGCGCGCGAAGCACCAGGCTGCCAGCAGAATAAACGGCGTGGTCGGCAACAACGGCAAAACGACGCCGAGGGTTCCCAGCACTACCGCCAGCCAGCCAATGATGATTAAAATAGTCCGTTGCATAGTGCGAATCATTATCAAGATGAGCGGCTAATGTAGCATAGTCGCCGCCATTTACAGGGGAGAGAATCGTGAGAAGCGCGTTGCTTTTACAGGCTCTGGAACAAAAGCTAAACGAGCTGGCGATACAGATTGCCCCTCAGGCAAAGCATGCCACGGTAAGCCCACGCTTTGACCGCCAGTTGTTTCGAACTCGCAGCACCACAATGGACGCCTGCCTGCAAGAAGCGCAACACAACCTGGCCGCACTCCATCATGCCGTCGATGAGCAGCAACTTGAGCAGGTTGTCTGGCTGGCCGAACATCTTGGCGCGCAGATTGCCGCGCTGAGCCGCGAATCGGCTTCATGGTCGCTGCGCGAGTGGGATAATGCCTCGCCCGGCATCCAGAAATGGCAGCGTAAACGGCTGCAGCATCAGGAATTTGAACAACGTCTGATGGCCATGAAGCGTGAGCGGGAAGCGCGTGTGGCAAACGTTGAGACTTTCGCCGAACAGCAGCAATTACACAAAGAAATCACCGCATTTGAAGGCAGGCTGCGCCGCTGTCGCGAGGCGATGGATAATATTGAACGGGTGCTGGCGCGCCTGACGCGTTAACCCAAGGAGAAACTATGTCACTGGAAAATGCCCCGGATGAGGTCAAGCTGGCGGTCGATCTGATTATGCTACTGGAAGAGCATGATATTGCGCCGGAAACGGTGCTGAAAGCGCTGGAGATTGTGCAGCGGGATTTTGCGCGCAAAGTCAGGGAGAGTGAGGGCTAGCCCGGTGCGGCCTGGAGCTCTCTCCTGCTCGCAGGGAAACGTAGCCCGGATAAGGCGTTCACGCCGCATCCGGGAATAATCCCCTGTGGCGCTAACGCTTACCGGGGCTACAGCAGGAGTGGTGCACCGCCAGTCGAATCAATTCTGTGCCGGCGTCGGATCGTCGCCTTTCAGCTCGCGCTTCACTTCCGTATGCTCATCACCGCTGGCATTACGCAAATGCACTTCCAACTGGTTGAAGGCGATATCGATATTATTTTCGCGACACAGTCTGTCGATCGTGCGGTTCAGTTCATCCACCGTGTAGCTACGATCGCGCAGTTCACGCACATACAGACGCAGTTCGTGATCCAGCGTGCTCGCGCCGAAAGTGGTAAAGAACACCGACGGTTCTGGATCGTGCATCACCTTCGGATGCTCCATCGCCGCTTTTAACAGCACCTCTTTCACCTTATCCAGATCGGAACCATACGCCACGCCCAGGCGGATCACCACACGGGTGATGGTGTCAGAGAGCGACCAGTTGATCAGACGTTCGGTCACAAACGCCTTGTTCGGAATGATGACCTCTTTGCGGTCAAAATCGGTGATCGTGGTGGCACGAATACGGATCTTGCTGACCGAACCGGAGAAGGTGCCGATGGTCACGGTATCGCCGATACGCACCGGACGTTCAAACAGGATGATCAAACCGGAGACAAAGTTACCGAAGATTTCCTGTAAGCCAAAACCCAGACCCACCGAGAGAGCGGCGGCCAGCCATTGCAGTTTGTCCCACGAGACCCCCAGCGAACCAAACACCGTCATCGCGCCAACGGCGATAATGACGTAGTTCAGAATAGTGGTGATGGCGTAGGAGGCCCCCTGGCGCATGTTCAACCGCGAGAGAACGATAACCTCCAGCAAACCCGGCAAGTTGCGAATCAACGCCCAGGCCACCATCGAAGCAATGAGCGCAAACAGCATGCTGCCCATGGTCACGCTTTTCACTGCGGCGACGCCCGCTTCTGTGCCGTTGTAGTGCCAGAGGACAACGCTGTCCAGGTAGGCAAAAACGGTAATCAGATCGGACCAAATCGCCCAGAACACCACGCCAAAGAGCGCAAACATCAACAGCATGGTGATACGCAACGTCTGTTGGTTCACTTCCTCCAGCGCGATGCCAGGCTCTTCCTGCGGCTCGGCCCCTTCTGCGCCCTCTTTTACCATGTTCTGCCGACGAGCCAGCGCACGACGGTAGGCAATGCGACGGGCAGCAACGCTCAGGCCACGCAGTACGGTCTGGTACAGCAGGTTCCAGAGGATCACCAGATAAACGGTTTCAATCCAGCGTCCGGCCAGGCGCAGTGTGGTATAGAAATAGCCGGTTGCCGTCAGCACCATCAACGCGATCGGCACAATAGCGAGCACCGTAACCGTGATGAGACGCATGCTGTGAGACTCTTTGTCTCGCCAGCTTTCACGGAACATCGGCCACACCAGCGCCGTAATGAGCAACAGGTTAAGCAGAATCACCGTTTGCCCAAGGACATCATCCATCAGGTGCAGCGGAGAAAGCTCAGAGACCACTGACCAGAAATGCAGCGGCAGCAGCGCCAGGCTAATACGCACAATCTGGCGGCGCCAGTGGCTGGTCAGCTGTTCCGGCATATTGAAGTGGTTCACCGCCACGCCGTCTTTTTCCAGCACTTTCCAGCACAGGCCGAATACCAGCCAGAACACGGTCAGTTTTTTACTGAACGCCCATAACAGCTCGCTGATATTGAGCTGCATGGTCAGCAGGATGAGACCGATAGCCAGAATGATCAGACACACCGGCAGCGCGCGAATAAGGTCGATAAGAATAGCTTTCGGCGTATGCAACTGGCTGTCATTACGCAGTTGCCCAACCTGTGTAGCCAGACGCGCCTGATAGCTACGCAGCCAACCCAGACGCCAGCGAATCAAACCAGCAATCAGCAACAACGGCAGACCCGTGAGGAACGCGATGGCCACCGCAGGCCAGGCTTTCTCCCAGTTCACGGTGATCTTCATTTTGCTTATCTGGTCTTTCAGCGCCTGCGGGAAGGATTTAACCCAGTCCCAGTCCATCGGCTTATTGCTGTTTACCCAGAAAATTTGCTGCGTCAGGATCTCCTGCAGACTTTTCGACACACTCATCAGCTGCTGCTGGTTCACCTGCAGGTTGATGGCCATCATCAGTTGATTACCCAGCTGTTTGTTCAACTGGTCGAGCAGCTCACGGCGCATGTCCACCACCTGCAACAGGGCGTCGTGGACTTCGTCGTTGACCTCACTCGAATGCCCCTCTTCCAGTTTCGCGACAAAGACGTCGCTCTGGAAAAGCGCATCGCGCTGCTGGTTGACCTCGAACTGCTCCAGACGCAGGTCCGCAATGCGGTTGGTCATATCTTCGAGTTCATCGGCAGACGGCAGCGTTTGTTGTTGCTGATAAAGGATACGCGACAGCAGCAGGCTGCCCTTGAGCACCGAAATCTGCTCTTTCACGTTACGCTCAGACTGCAGCGCACGATCCAGCCAATTTTTCACTTTGATGTTTTGCTGCACCAGCGAGTTGCCGTTTTCGGTCGCAGTAATGAGCTTCTGGCTGAGCTGATGGTTAACGTCCAGTTCCTGCTTCACTAACGGCATGGCCTGAATACGCGCGGTTTCATCCGGCGTGACGGCTTCCTGAGCGGTTTTTTCCGTCAGCGTCAGACGTTTACTATTGACGGCTTCCTGCAACAGCTGGAGCTGGTGTTCAAGGCGGTTGCTGTTCGCGGTGGTGTAATCACGCTGTTTTTGCAGGGTATCCTGCAGCGCTGTATTGCCCTCAAGGCTCTTACGCAACAGCTCAATTTGCGCGTTCAGCAAGGCCTGCTGAGCCAGCAATAGCGTCTGTTGTGTCGGACGCAGCGCCCCTTCCCCCGCCGCCGTACCGTTAAGGCGATTGCGGATCTGCTGCAACTGCTGCGAGGCGGTGTACATGGAACTCTGTACACGCTCAGGCTGCGTCTGCAATGAGACTAACTGACTGTTATAATTCGATAAATCATTCTGAGCGGTTTGCAAATCGTCAAGCAGCTGCGCCACACGCGATTCAAGCTGGCGCAGGGAGAGGGTCGCCAGCGTTTTACGCGTTTCATCGTCATTATCTTTATCGCTTAGCGCGCTGAGGGCATCGGTCGCCTGACGCAGTTTGTCCGGCGCCTGGGTGATTTTTTGCTTTAAGACCGTGGTTTCCTGCTTAACCCGTTCGATTTTATCCAGAACATCGAGGGTTTCCGTTAAATCCTGGCTAACCAGTTTGTCCGTGGACGTGGGATCTTTTTGCTTGTTCAGCGCATCGAGCTGACTCTGAACATCGGAACGAGTGGGTAAGTCATTGTTTGTCGATGCCGCGAAGGCAGAGCCAGTGATAAGGGCAAAGACAAAAAACAGCGCGGCGGCCAAAATCGGGAGCGCACTTCGTGAGCGTGTGGATTGCAGCATCATTTGCGTGATTAATCTGTGAACAGGAAAGATGGCCGAAGCTAGCCACGCGCGAAGAATATCACGCCGTGATGTCACAACCTAGTAACGTAATGTCCGCGGGCCATTTTTCCGTTGATTCTGACTCAGGCGGACAGACCTGCTACTTTATTATGCAACGTTGGACAAAACTGGCACATCTCCAGTAGTATCGCCACATAGTCTCGGGCTTCTTTCTTTAAATCAAAAGATTGGGGGGAGAAAAGCCAATTCTCCATCACACCGGAAATATAGGCACGCATCAGTACTGCCGCCCGGCGGGTGAGTAAGCTCCCAGGGAGCAATTTAGCTTTAATGCACTCATTGAGTGTGTGCTCGATGCGGTCATAACTTTCCAGGCACAAATTGCGCTGTGCCTCCTGCAGGACCGCCATTTCGCCAACAAACTCACATTTGTGAAAAATGATTTCCATCATTAATCGGCGACGCTCTTCAACAACGGTTGCTTCAAGGATATAGACCAATATTTCCCTTAAAACTGACAGTGGATCGTTGGGGAATTTTGCCCGATACTCAGTTTCAAGATCGCTGATGCTGGATTCTGATAGCTCCCAGATTTCACTGAATAAATCCGACTTATTTTTGAAGTGCCAGTAAATAGCACCGCGGGTCACCCCCGCCACCTGTGCAATATCTGCCAGTGAGGTTGATGATACACCCTGCCGGGAGAACAAACGCATGGCCACATCAAGGATGTGTTGGCGTGTCTCTTGTGCCTGCTGTTTGGTTTTTCGTGCCATATGTTGGTGAATTGACAGGAGTCAGATTTACATACATTTATGAATGTTTGTACCATAGCATGACGATAATATAAACGCAGCAATGGGTTTGGGACTTTGATCCATTGATCAATTTGAAATCGGACACTCGAGGTTTACATATGAACAAAAACAGAGGGTTAACGCCTCTGGCGGTCGTTCTGATGCTTTCAGGCAGCTTAGCGCTTACAGGATGTGATGAGAAACCGGCCCAACAGGGTGCTGCCGGTCAGGCGCCAGAAGTCGGTGTCGTCACGCTAAAAACAGAACCTCTGCAGATCACAACCGAGCTTCCAGGCAGAACCAACGCCTTTCGCGTTGCGGAAGTCCGTCCTCAGGTCAGTGGAATCATTTTAAAACGCAACTTCACAGAAGGCAGCGATGTAGAAGCGGGTGTCTCGCTTTATCAGATTGATCCGGCTACCTATCAGGCCGCGTACGAAAGTGCCAAAGGCGATCTGGCTAAAGCACAGGCTGCCGCGAATATCGCACGCATGACCGTGTCGCGTTATCAGAAACTGTTGGGCACCAAGTACATCAGTCAACAGGATTACGATACCGCTCAGGCTGATGCACAGCAGGCAGACGCGTCTGTTGTTGCTGCGAAAGCCGCCGTTGAAACCGCGCGTATCAACCTGGCTTACACCAAAGTCACCTCCCCGATTAGCGGCCGTATTGGTAAATCGTCCGTGACCGAAGGTGCGCTGGTGCAAACCGGGCAAACAACAGCGCTGGCAACCGTTCAGCAGCTCGACCCAATCTATGTCGACGTTACGCAGTCCAGCAACGACTACCTGCGTCTGAAACAGGAACTGGCGAACGGCACGCTGAAACAGGAAAACGGCAAAGCGAAAGTTGAGCTGGTGACCAACGACGGCGTGAAATATCCGCAGAGCGGTACGCTGGAGTTTTCTGACGTCACCGTTGACCAGACCACAGGTTCTATCACCCTGCGTGCCATTTTCCCGAACCCGGATATGACGCTGCTGCCAGGTCTGTTCGTGCGGGCGAAACTCGAAGAAGGTACCAATCCTAATGCACTGCTGGTTCCGCAACAGGGTGTGACTCGTACTCCGCGAGGTGATGCCACCGCAATGGTCGTAGGCGAAGGCGATAAAGTGGAAGTGCGTAAGCTCACCGCATCGCAGGCCATTGGCGACAAATGGCTGG
Source organism: Phytobacter sp. V69 (assembly GCF_965644215.1). Classification (NCBI taxonomy): domain Bacteria; kingdom Pseudomonadati; phylum Pseudomonadota; class Gammaproteobacteria; order Enterobacterales; family Enterobacteriaceae; genus Phytobacter; species Phytobacter sp. V69. The sequence continues at coordinate 3,779 of NZ_CBFFRL010000005.1, read as the reverse complement.
TGACCGATGGCCTGAAAGCAGGCGATCGTGTGATTGTGACAGGCCTTCAGAAAGTTAAACCCGGAGCACAGGTAAAAGCACAGGAAGTGACCGCTGAGAATAAAGAGCAAGCCCAGGCCGGCGCGCAGTCGCAGCAGTCGCAGCAGTCGCAGCAGTCTAAGTCTTAACTTAAACAGGAGCCGTTAAGACATGCCAAATTTCTTTATTGATCGCCCTATATTTGCCTGGGTGATCGCCATAATCATCATGCTTGCGGGGGGACTGGCGATCCTGAAGCTGCCTGTTGCGCAATATCCAACGATTGCACCACCGGCAATTCAGATCAGTGCGTCCTACCCAGGTGCTGATGCAAAAACGGTGCAGGATACCGTTACGCAGGTTATCGAACAGAACATGAACGGTATCGATGGCCTGCTGTATATGTCCTCCACCAGTGATTCCTCTGGTACGGTACAGATAACGATCACGTTTGACTCTGGTACCGATGCGGATATCGCCCAGGTTCAGGTGCAGAACAAACTGCAGCTGGCCATGCCATTACTGCCGCAGGAAGTGCAGCAGCAAGGCGTGAGCGTTGAGAAGTCGTCCAGTAGCTTCCTGATGGTTCTCGGTATGATCAGTACCGATGGTTCCATGACGCAGGAAGATATTGCCGACTACGTGGGCGCAACCGTGAAAGATCCGGTCAGCCGTACGACCGGCGTGGGTGACGTACAGCTGTTTGGTGCGCAGTATGCGATGCGTATCTGGATGGATCCGAACAAACTGAATAACTTCCAGCTGACCCCTGTTGACGTCATTGCGGCTATCAAAGCGCAGAACGCCCAGGTCGCAGCAGGTCAGTTGGGCGGTACCCCGCCGGTGAAAGGCCAGCAGTTGAACGCCTCTATCATCGCGCAGACCCGTCTGACCTCCACGGAAGAGTTCGGTAAGATCCTGCTGAAAGTTAACCAGGATGGTTCTCAGGTTCGCCTGAGTGATGTGGCGAAGATTGAGCTGGGTGGCGAAAATTACGACGTTATCGCACGCTACAACGGTCAACCGGCAACCGGTCTGGGTATTAAGCTGGCAACCGGTGCAAACGCGCTGGATACCGCGAATGCCTTACGTGCCACCATCGCCAAACTGGAACCGTTCTTCCCGCATGGTCTGAAAGCGGTTTATCCGTACGACACCACCCCGTTCGTTAAGATCTCCATTAACGAAGTGGTGAAAACGCTGGTTGAAGCGATCGTGCTGGTATTCCTGGTTATGTACCTGTTCCTGCAGAACTTCCGCGCAACGCTGATTCCCACCATTGCGGTGCCAGTCGTCCTGTTGGGTACATTCGCCATCCTGTCGGCATTTGGTTACTCGATAAACACCCTCACCATGTTCGGTATGGTGCTGGCGATAGGCTTGTTGGTGGATGACGCCATCGTCGTGGTAGAGAACGTTGAACGTGTCATGTCCGAAGAGGGCTTGCCGCCAAAAGAAGCCACGCGTAAATCCATGGGCCAGATTCAGGGCGCACTGGTGGGTATCGCGATGGTTCTGTCGGCGGTATTTATCCCGATGGCGTTCTTCGGTGGTTCTACCGGTGCGATTTACCGTCAGTTCTCCATCACCATCGTTTCGGCAATGGGCCTGTCGGTTCTGGTGGCGTTGATTCTGACGCCGGCGCTTTGTGCCACAATGCTGAAACCTGTGCAAAAAGGCAGCCATGGCGCAAACACTGGCTTCTTTGGTTGGTTCAACCGCATGTTTGATAAGAGCACGCACCACTACACCGACAGCGTAGGCAACATCCTGCGCAGCACGGGTCGTTACCTGGTGCTCTATATCATCATCGTGGTGGGCATGGCCGTCCTGTTCGTTCGTCTACCAAGTTCGTTCCTGCCAGATGAAGACCAGGGTGTGTTCCTGACCATGGCGCAGCTTCCAGCGGGTGCGACGCAAGAGCGTACGCAGAAAGTGCTGGATGAAGTGTCGAAATACTACCTGGATAACGAAAAAGATAACGTGAACTCCGTGTTTACCGTTAACGGCTTCGGTTTCTCTGGTCGTGGTCAGAACACCGGTCTGGCGTTCGTATCGTTGAAAAACTGGGATGAACGTCCTGGCGAGAAGAACAAAGTGCCAGCCATTGCAGGCCGCGCAAGTGCCCACTTCTCTCAGATTAAAGATGCGATGGTGTTCCCCTTTAACCTGCCGGCGATCGTTGAACTGGGTACGGCAACGGGCTTTGACTTCCAGCTGATTGACCAGGCGAACCTGGGCCATGACAAGCTGATGCAGGCGCGTAACCAGCTATTCGGTGAGATTGCACAGCACCCTGACCTGCTGGTCGGCGTGCGTCCGAACGGTCTGGAAGATACGCCGCAGTTCAAAATCAACATCGACCAGGAAAAAGCACAGGCGCTGGGTGTCTCTCTGAGCGATATCAATACCACGCTTGGCGCAGCATGGGGCGGTAGCTACGTCAACGACTTCATCGACCGTGGTCGTGTGAAGAAGGTGTACGTTATGTCAGACGCGAAATACCGTATGCTGCCGAACGACATTGGCAACTGGTATGTCCGTGGGACGACCGGCACGATGGTACCTTTCTCCGCCTTTGCAACCTCGCACTGGGAGTACGGTTCTCCGCGTCTGGAACGCTATAACGGTTTGCCATCAATAGAAATCCTCGGCCAGGCCGCACCAGGTAAAAGTACCGGTGAAGCCATGGCGATGATAGAACAGCTGGCGGGTAAACTGCCGACAGGTATTGGCTATGACTGGACGGGTATGTCCTATCAGGAACGTCTGTCAGGTAACCAGGCACCTGCGCTGTACGCCATCTCCCTGATCGTGGTGTTCCTGTGTCTGGCGGCCCTGTACGAGAGCTGGTCGATTCCGTTCTCCGTTATGTTGGTGGTTCCGCTCGGGGTTGTCGGCGCGCTGCTGGCGGCGACCTTACGTGGCCTGACCAACGACGTTTACTTCCAGGTGGGCCTGCTGACAACCATTGGCTTGTCGGCGAAGAACGCGATTCTTATCGTGGAATTCGCCAAAGATCTGATGGATAAAGAAGGCAAAGGGCTTATTGAAGCCACTCTGGAAGCGGTCCGTATGCGTCTGCGTCCAATCCTGATGACGTCACTGGCGTTTATCCTCGGGGTTCTGCCGCTGGTTATCAGTACCGGTGCAGGTTCCGGTGCACAGAACGCCGTAGGTACCGGTGTAATGGGCGGTATGATTACCGCAACGGTACTGGCGATATTCTTCGTTCCTGTGTTCTTTGTGGTGGTACGCCGCCGCTTTAGCCGCAAAAGCGATGATATCGAGCACAGCCACAAAGTTGAGCAACACTGATACTTTTGAATGAAAAGGCCGCGAAAGCGGCCTTTTTCATATTCACTCATCTGATCATTAAAACTGCTTATTGTCTCTTTGTTTATTTTGTGCAGTCATAATAGGGCATAGAATTAATACGGCATTGAGAGTACATCTTATATACTTAGGGAAGGTGCGATTTAATCGTCAATTATGAGAACATAACCCTTTCTTTGACATAGACTTTTCACGATGCCCGCTCTTGCCAGCTATTCCTCCCGCAAAAAACAGTTCCTCGACCGTATGGAGGTTCTCGTCCCATGGCACGATATCGTTGATATGCTGCTTCCCTGCTATCCCTCGTCCCGACGGGGACGCAGACCTTTTCCCCTGTTGCTCATGCTGCGCATTCACTGCCTGCAACTCTGGTTTGACCTCAGTGACAGCGCTGCCGAAGATGCCCTCCATGACATGCTGCCATT